>JANOTW010000300.1:0-2757 GCA_031416575.1 Ferruginibacter sp. | reverse complement strand
TACAGTTGCGGTGCTGATATTGGAAAAGTAAAAACTACAATAGAAAGCTTTACACGGGAAAGGCAAGCCGATCTGTGGCGTGGCATCGGCATTGCCGTTGCATATGTGGGTGGTTGCGATGATGAATATTTAAAAACTTTATTACAGTATGCAGGCGCAAACGGTATTCAACTGGCATGTGGAGCCGCACTTGCTGCAAGGTCTCGTATGGAGGCAAATACGATGACGGCAGATACTGACCGCTGTTCACGTTTATGGTTTACACTTGCAGGAACTGATGCAAAGCTGTTGCCTTCTCATACCGAGGATATGGCTGCAGGGGAATTTGAAAATTTTTACCTCAACTGGGTCAATAAAATAGAAGATCAGTTTGCAGGAAGTTTTAAGATTGAAGAGAATCAGTAAACTAAGTCTTATCATTTCTGAATGTTTATTATTTTTCAAGAAAGATGTACTAAATGAGCTTTACCCGAAATTATATCCGCAGGTAAAAAACAAGATCAGTTATGTGGTTGATGGTAGTGAAGAGATTTGGCTAGGAGGGAAAAGGAGGAAAAGAGATGAAGAAGAAATAAATTTTCCCTGATCTCCTTTTCCTCCTTTCCTCTTTTGTCCTCTTAGTCAAAAAATTCGCTTAGTTAAAAATACCGGATTTATAAATTTTTCGTAAATACTTCAATCATGGAACGAAAAATATATAACCCCATAAAAAAAGACCCCGTAATGGGATCTTTTTTATTTTTTTGAGATCAGGATCAATTCACCGTGATCAGCAAAGGTTGATATCCGCCCCTTTTCATTTTTGCCCTGCCAATATATTGATTCCCGTTTATCCTGCGGAATTGAGAAGGAAATAACATAACATCTTCTTCCCTGGTATCAAAAACAAGTTCTTTTGAAATGCTGCCGGCATTATCAATTTTTGCAACAACAACCTGCCCGCCATAGCCATCAATATGATTTTTGGGAACTTCATCTTCGGCAAGCTCCATATTTTTTTTATTATCTAAAAAAAGAAAATAATAACCGGTTTCATCACTAACTAATTTAAAACTCATGGTACCCCGGCCCCTGCCTCCAAGTTGTTTTTTTGGCACCTTTCTTAACCATTCAAAATTCCCTGCTATACTTATTTTTGCACCTAAAATATCTTCGTAATAATAAGTGGTGGTGGTGCGGGAGTTTCCCTTGGAATCATAAGTAGTGGTTGTAACAATATAATGTTCTTCTAACGCTATAAATAAACTCCCATCGGCTTCAACTACAATATTTCTAACAACCAGGTTAGGCGCTTCATAATCTTTTTTTCTTTCCATTTTTCTTTTATTGCGGGCAGATTCAAATTTTTCAAGTTCGGCCAAAGGGAATTCATAATAACCGTTCTTGTATTTATTGATCTTACCGGCTTGGTCCATCAGCGCCAGGAAAATTCCATCTGTTCCGATGCTTCTTGATTTTTTACTGTAAGTACAGGCAATTACCATATCATGTGCTGTATTTTCAATTAACGATGCTTCCTTAATAAAATAGTCATCAATGGAAATAGTTGTATTGATAATTTTTTTATTGCCATTGGCAAATTTTAAAACCTCGTAATGATAGCCCGCCTTACCGGTTTCCTTATCAACTTCTTTTCTTTTTTCAGAATCATACACTTTGGCAAGCATATAAGCATTGCCTTTTGAATCAATAGAAAAATCAATATTATCCATGATGGCTTCGGTATAAGGCATGGTAAATTCGTTATTCCACAGTTTGTTCATATTCTGGTCGTACACATAAAAGCCTATTTTATCATAATTTTTTTTATCATTCTTTTCTTCGGGGGCAAGCCTGTAACTTACCAGCAATTTTGTTTGATCTGCATCGAAATTAAAATCGTATTTATTGGTCATTTTATAGCGATAAAAACCGGTCATGGCTGCACCGCTTCCCATGATCTTAGCAGCATCAAATAATTTTTTATTTGATTCAATGATTTTTCCTGAAACCACATCAATTTTATCGTAGTATAACATTTCGGTTTCTGCAGATTTATCCCAGTCACTGTGCAGCCAGTAATAATTTTCGTTAAAATCAATAACCGTTTCGCTGTTATAATTTTTTGTACGCTCAGGCAATTCAATAACTTTTTCGGTGGTTTGCACTAATGTTTTAGGATCAAATCTTAAAATGGTGAGTTCATCTTTTTTTAATCCCATGTTTACAATACCATCCTTATCGTTTCCAAAAAAAGAAAGGTCTTCCGCTTTCCTGGGTAATTCATATTCGGTGCCCAGTTTAAAAGTAAATTTTTTGCTTTGTGCAATGGTAAGAGAGGTTATAAAAATACCTGTAATAGCCAGAAAGCCCTTAATTGTTTTCATTAGTATATATTGATTCGTAAAATAAAGGCTTTGTTTTAAGCCGCTGCAAAGATGTGTTTTTTTGCTGATTTTTTAAGGCTTTAACTAATATTTAAGTGGTACTTAAAACCACTGATTATGGATCAACATTATTTTTTGCTTACAGAGAATTAAAAAGCAGCATTGCCTGCGCTGATTTTCTTTTATATTTTTCACCGGCCACCAGGCAAACACTATATTCTTTTTTAACTCCTGCCGCCAAATCCTTACTTTTTATGGCGTAAACCAAACAATCTTTGCCATCTTTTCGGCAGGCATTGCCCTTAAAGTGACAAAAACATTTTTCGCTTTATCGTAAGCTGCTACACCAAAAGCAGCAAGGTTATGTTCCTTATTATTTTCGGGGGCGCCA
>JANOTW010000299.1:0-6455 GCA_031416575.1 Ferruginibacter sp. | reverse complement strand
AAGAAAAATATCCGCTTGGAATACTCCAAGAACCCCCCTTCGGGGGGCAGGGGGGCTGCTCCCCTTGAGAATCTTTAATTACGTTATATATTAACGTTATTTCAAATCCCTGTTTAACCCCCGGCCCCTAAAAGGGGAGGTATGCGGCCAGCTCATTTTCTTACTTATTTTCCTTTCTATCACACTAAATTTCAAGAAAACTATCAGCTTGGAATACTCCAGGAACCCCCCTTCGGGGGGCAGGGGGGCTGCTACTGCGTACTAATCAACTGCCCTTCATACAAACTTTGAAAACCTTCAGTCACCAACACATCACCCGCCTTTAAACCAGTTTTTACTTCCAGCATATCGCCACTTATAAATCCAATATTAATAGCACGTTTGCGGGCAACTAATTTGCCGTTTTCCGTAGCTGCTACCATTACGAATTTCCCTTTCTCATCATTTTGCAAAGTGCTTACCGGTATAGCAATGGCATTAGCGCTGGCATAATCCTTTATCTTCATCAATGCTATCTGGTTTGGTTTTAAATCAGCATCTGAAGGTAGTTTAGCTTCTACAATAAAACCCCTCGACAACGGATCAATGGAAGCGCCTACAAAACTTACCGAAGTATTAAATGATTTATTCAGGTCCGGAACCAGGGTTACCACCGGTGTCCCTTTAGTTACATTACTTAAATAATTTTCAGGAATGTTGCCAATCACTTTCAGTAAAGAATTATTTATGATTTTTATTTGCGGGTTTCCCTGCCCGTTCACCCCCTGGAATATTTCACCCACTTTCACATTTACTTCATTCGCTATCCCATTTACATCACTGTAAACATTGCTTGTATTAAGCTGCTCCTGCACCACTTTTATATTTTCCTCCGTAGCTTTCAACTGGTTTTCCAAAGTGGCCACGTTGTTCTTTGCCGTTATCAGTTGCACCTCGGTACCTATATTTTGATACCAAAGATTTTTTTGGCGCTGGTAAATATTTTTCGCGAAAGATAATTGCGTTTTAATACTTTCCAGCCCCTGCCTTGCCGCCGCTACATTCTGGCGCACAATAGCATCGTCCATCTTTAATAACAACTGGCCTTTTTTTACATAAGCCCCCTTTTGCACATAAATGGCTCTTACCTGGCCGGGCGCACCTCTTGGGGTAATGTAGCTGATATTTTCCGCATCAATTTTTCCCTGCAGTTCAATATAATGATCAAAGCTGGCTGGCTGTAGCGTTTGCACGGCTACTAATTTCGCTTTCTGTGCGGATGAATTGGCAGGGTCCATTTTATTGATATCGCCTTCCAGGCTTTTTATCTGGTCATCTAATTTTATTTTTTCACCTTTTAATTTTTCCAGTTTCGCTTTTTTATCATTCAAAGCGGCATCATTGTCTTTTTTACTATTGCCGCAGGATGATAAAAACACTACTGCAAGCGCACTGAATATTAAATATTGTTTCATCTGTTTGTTAGTTTATTGTTTATCGTTTTCTGATTGTTTTTTTCTGTTTACCGTTTTCTTTGCCTTATACCTTATATACCTTTTATACTTTTTATACTTTTTATACTTTTTATACCTTTTATACCCTCTACCTTTTGCCTTTTTTAAAGTTTCCCTACCGCTTTCAAATAATCAATCTTAGCGGTGATGGCATCATACAAGGCGCCATAATAATTAGTTTGCGCCACTTTTAATTCGGTTTGGGCATTGTATATCTCCTGGTTGCTTCCCAAACCCTGGTCATACTTTTTTCGGGTGGTATTAAATACATCTTCGGCCAACAGGATATTTTGTTTTTGAACATCAGCGGTGAGGATGGCGCTTTTCATTTTTATTCTTGATTGGATCACATCATTGTCCATTGACTCCCTGGACTGTTGCAAACTGTTGTTGGATTTTTCCAGGGATAATTTCGCACTTTCTATCCTTGCCCTTCTTGCAAAACCATCAAAGATTGGAACGGAAATTCTTAACCCTATCAATGAAGTAGTGAACCAATCGCCTTTGTTAAAAAAGTTAAATGAGTTTCGCTGGGCGTTTTTTGAATAAGATCCAAATGCCGCAATGGTAGGTATCCTGCTCAAATTATACCTCTTGACATTATAACCATTCAATTTGGAAGCTATTGTCAGTAATTGAATTTCCTTACGGTCCGCATAGTTATAAGATTCATCAAGTATGTTGGATTTTAATTTCTCCTCCGTTAATGAGTCCGTTAACACCAACACATCTTTTTGCGGCATATTCATTAAAAATTTCAAACCAGCATTGCCCGCATTTAACTGTTGCCCCACTTTTTCCTTTTCCGTTTTTAAATTGTTGAGCTGCACTATTAATTTATCAACATCCAATTTTTCGGCAAATCCATTTTTATAAATCTCTTTGGTATCATGCAGCAGTTTTTCAAAGCGGTCAATATTAGCCTGCAGGCTTGCCAACTGGCTGTTGCCCACTACCAACTGGTAATAAATTTTATAAATATTGGCCTTTATTTGTTCGGCCGTAACTTCCGCGGTTTTAGTGGCAAGGCCTATTGCGGCGCTTCTCGCCTGCAGGCCTACAAATACCTGCCCGTCAAATAACAACTGCGAAAAATCCAATCCTCCACTGGCTGTCCAGGGCACGCCAAATTGTGCATTGATATTGCCAAATCCTCCTGCCGGGCTTGTAATAGGGTTACCGTTACCATCTTTTACACTTTTGTCTTCCAACACCTGATATACCGAAGGAGAAATGAAGTTGGGTAAGGTTTGTACGGCAATATTGTAAAAGTGTGTTGTATTAATATTACCGTTTATCTGTGGATAAGCGGCCGCGGTAAATTCACGGTTTGTCTGTTGTTGTATTTTAATATCAATCAGTGCGTTTTTTACCTGAACCGCATTTTTTAAACCATAATCCACCGCCTGCCTGGCAGAAAATTCATTTCGGGTTTGTGCCATTGCAAAACTATTTGCCAACAGCATAATAACGCCCGGCAGAATTGCTTTTCTATAGGTGTTTTTTTCCATCATTGCTTAATTTTATTCGCTCTTGTTGATATTTTATTATGAGTTTATACCCTTTAGGCGAAGCCAACCCAAACAGGAAATGAATAATAAATTCTTCCCCTATCCGGGCCAGGTTATATTTTAACCTGGTATGAAAATCAGGATTAAAAGGCAGCATCATGCTTTCTACCCGGTATCTTGCCATTATATCCAAATTGATATCCTGCCTGTAAAGCCCTTCCTCAATTCCCCGTTCCATATTTTCCCTGATTATATTATAGAGGTAATCATCCTTATGCCGCTGAAATTTCAGGAAGGCTTTAGGATGATATTTTTGCATATCATAAATCAAAGACGGGTTCATGGCGCTAAACAACTCTACCACCATTTCCATTGCCAAAAAAATTTCGTGTACCGCATTGGCGGAAGATTTGCGATCCCGCTCGCAGATGGTTTGATTGTGGGTAAGCTCTTCACCGATTACTGCTTCAATCAGTTCATCCTTATCCGCATAGTACTGGTAAATTGTTTTTTTACTCATACCCAGCTTAGCTGCGATATCATCCATACTTACACTACGCAGCCCGTATTGCATGAAAAGGCCACGAGCCGTTTCTTTAATTCTTAATCCTGTATCTATATCTGCCATAATCGGGTGCAAAACTAAGGAAACTTATATTGTAACCAAAGTTTCCATCCCGTTATTTTGCCATTGGTAACATTTTTTTCATATTGGCCCGCCCCACGCCAATGGGTGAATCCCAAATTGTCGCTGGCTGTTGGAGACACCAGCCCGCAAAGACCGCCGTGTTCGGTGTCCTCACCGAACACAGCTACGAAAGCGAAGCGACAATTATATATACACCATTGTTAACTTATTGACAACCAATAAAAAATGATTGCAAATTTTCAGGGTCAAGCTCCCCTCTCCTTCGGAGAGGGCCAGTCCCGATTTTTCGGGAGGTTGGGGGTGAGGTCAAAAGCAGGGTTAAGCAGGCCAATATTTAATAACTGCCAATCATTCATTTCAACAAAGTTTATGTTGGCTATTTGCAGCCACGCTGCGAGGCGAATTTGGGATGCACCAACGCCAATCATTTACCTTTGACCATTAAATTCTTTTATTATGAAAAAAACTTCCGTTTATAAAAATTTATTACAGTTCTTTTTACAGGGCTTACTGATACTGGCCCCTATAGCGATTACGTTTTGGGCCATTACTTCCTTATTCAACTTTATAGATGGCATTTTACCCAACATGCTGCATGGGATAATGCCCAAATTAATGACCGATGCCCAGGGCAATATGAAGCGTATAACAGGGCTTGGTTTTGTTGTAGTGATCCTGCTCGTTGTCTCCGTAGGATTTATTTCTTCTAATTATATATTTGGAAAAGTAGTAGATGCTTTTGATAAACTGTTGGAAAAAACCCCCGGCATAAAATTCATCTATTCTACCTTAAAAGACTTTTTTGAAGCGCTGGCAGGCGAAAAAAAGAAATTTACCAATAATGTACTGGCCAATGTGGATGACAATGATGTATGGCGGGTAGGCTTTATAACCCAGGATAATATGGAAGAATTTGGATTTAAAGATTACGTGGCGGTGTACTTGCCGATGGCTTATTCAGTAGCCGGCAATGTATATATTATACCTAAAGAAAGGGTAAGGCCGATTACCAATATCAGTGCGGCGCAAACAATGAAGTTTGCGGTGAGTGGCGGGGTTACGGATGTGGTGGATAGCGCTCATTTTGCCCCCAGCCCCGCTGGTTAGCGGGGAGGCCTGGAAACAGAATTATTTTTCAGGATCAGATAGTTTCTTAAAACGGCTTGCTATCCGGGTGAGCCGCTGTTGCGTCTTTTGACCAACAGCCGAAGCCCACTTAATAAAAGATGTTTTAATTAAATATGGAAACCTGCTTTACAGGTGACTGGAGGATATAGGCCAGTAAAGTTGATTTATTAAAGATCGCTTCTTTACAAGGAACCAATATTTTATCCGTACTTTCCCTTTACAAAAATCACTTACATGAAGCGTTGCATATTGCTTATTGCCTTTTGCTTTTTTGCATCGCATTGCTTCTGCTGGGGATTTTTTGCCCACCAGAAAATAAATTATTATGCTGCTTTTTTATTGCCCCCGGAGATGATGGTATTGTATAAACCCAACATCGCCTTTATAAGTGAACATGCCGTGGATCCTGATAAACGGCGCTATGCGGTAGCGGATGAAGGCCCCCGGCATTATATAGATATTGATCACTACGGCGAATACCCCTATCCGAATTTACCACGTAAATGGAAAGACGCGGTGGCTAAATTTGGCGAAGATTCTTTAAAGATGTTTGGCATTGTACCCTGGCATATACAAACGATGCTGTTCCGGCTAACGGATGCTTTTAAAGAAAAAAACTTTAGCAGGATACTGAAGAATAGTGCGGAGATTGGCCATTATATAGCTGACTCACATGTACCATTACACGCTAACAGCAATCACAACGGCCAGTTCACCAACCAGAAGGGCATACATGGATTTTGGGAAAGCCGTGTACCTGAATTGCTGGCAGATAAAGACTTCGACTTTTTTATAGGCAAGGCGCAATACATTGATAACCCGGGTGTATATATTTGGACAAGAATTTTGGAAAGCGCCAAAGCCGCGGATTCTGTTTTAACATTTGAGCGGGAACTCACCAAAGCATTTCCTGCTGATCGGAAATATAGTTTTGAAAACCGTAACGGGGTATTGATCCGCCAGTATTCTTCAGCTTTTACTATCGCTTATAATAAAAAGCTGGATGGGATGATTGAAAGAAGAATGCGTTTATCTATCGCCACCACAGCCTCATTTTGGTACACCGCCTGGGTAAATGCCGGGCAGCCGGATCTGCGTGGCTTATCCAAACAAAAATTTATGGAAAGCGATACTAAAGAGTTTGATGCACTGAATGAAAGTTGGAAAAATGGAGGGAAGATGATCGGAAAGGAGGAGGAATGAAGTAGCTATACTGCACAAGGGATAAAAACGTGAAGAAAAATTTTTGTCCAGGCAGCGAAGCAATGAGCATCATTGTTGCATCGCCCTCTTGTACTAAATACCATTGGGCAACTTTAATTACGTTTTAAATTAATTCGGGAGCGTATTTTATTTGGTTATTGTACAAAATAAATATCGCTAATTTATCCCTTGCGCAGTATAATAGGGCGGGTAAAGGCCGCTTTCAATTTCTGTAATCTTTTTTACAGCGTAATGATCTGCTTTTTTGTGAAGGAGAATATTTTGCCTTACGGTAAAATTTATTGCTTAAAGAATTCGAATTCATGAGTCCAGAGGTAATGGAAAACGCCATGAATAACTTTTTGAAAATTATTCTAAATTCAACCGCCTGGCTCCTGCTAATAAAATTGACGATGGGCTCAATGCTTAAATTGTTATTTTTACAGCATGGCAAATCCCAATTTAAATACG
>JANOTW010000298.1:0-2276 GCA_031416575.1 Ferruginibacter sp. | reverse complement strand
TTCAATAATGTTCATCCCCCTCATACCACAGTAGTTTTTTGTTTTACGGAAATACCCACCCGTTCTGGGCAGCCGCTAAATTCCATGAACTAATAATTCTTAAACATTTTTTAGTAAGTTTGACCGTATGATTGAAGAAAGATACATTATTGAATTTGGAGCTGACTTTAGAGTGTTTGAATTTGACAGCGAAGGCCCAAAAGGAAAAATTCGAAAAATAATACAATACACCGAAATTAACCTGAAAAACTATTTCAATCTTGGTTTTGGAGACAAGAACCATAAAACCAACACGATTGACGATTTGGTTGTAACGAATAACGGTGATAGTCAAAAGATATTAGCAACCGTTGCATCAACATTGTTCAAATTTACCGACCATCATCCTGGGGCAAATGTAATAGCAATAGGTAGTTCTTTAGCGAGGACCCGACTTTATAGAATTGGAATTACAAATAATCTTGAGGCTATTGAGAACGATTTTAAAGTTTATGGCCTCAATGACAATACCTGGCTCAAATTTGCAAAAGGTATCGAATATGATGCTTTTTTGGTTAACCGAAAAAAATAGTAAATTTGCATCATCATGAAAGAGAAAAAGCCAATAAATAAAAAACTTAACGGGTTTACCAAAAACACAAACCTTGACAAATATGCTGACAAAGTATTGTTTAAGGACAAGGTAAAAATGGCGAACCACATTTTAAAAACAGTAGGACTTCCCAAGGCGTAGAAAAAGCACGAACCGCCAACATTAAGCCACTTAGAAGAAATGCCCAAAAAAATGCCCCCGTTAGAAAAGAGCTAACGGGGGCATTTTTGCTACCTGCCTGTCCCGATTTACGGGAGTGTTAAGCGCACACGGCTTAGGCTGCCTATTGTATAGGTGTACGACGGGCAGCCCGGCCTTAGCATTGGCTAAATAAGGTTTGTACTATATTGATGCCGGATGGCTGATTGTGCAGGCAGGCAAGGATTCGATACATAGAGCAGTTTATGTAAGTGGCCAGTTTTTAAACAGCAGGGTGCGCCTGGAAAAAGTTATACGCTGCGCTATCGGGGCAGGCTGCCAATGAGGCCTAACAGTAATTCAAAAGTCCGGTAAATAAAAACCCTGATAATCATTTGACTATTCTGCGCAAGGGATAAATTAGTGATATTTATTTTGCAAAATAATCAAATAAAATTCGCTCCCGAATTAATCTAAATCGCAATTAAAGTTGCCCAATGGTATTAAGTACAAGTCCCGATTCAAGTGTAACATCGGGATGCCGACAAATGCTGTCGGCAAGCGATGCAACGATGTTGAGCAAGGAAATATAGCCTGGAAAAAAAAACTGTATTGCGAAATCCCGATTTTTTTTCGGGAATGCCCATTGCTTCACTGCCTGGCCAAAAATTTTTTCTACGGTTTTTATTCCTTGTTTAGAATAATTCTATCATAGGTTAATTGAACTCCCAGCTATCCGGCAGTCCGGGGCCTACAAAAACCTCCCCGTATAACTTTCCTTACACTTTTTCAAATCTGCCGGCTTACCTGCAAAAACCAGGCTGCCGCCTGCATCACCTGCTTCGGGGCCAAGGTCAATCACCCAATCGGCGCTTTTAATTACATCCGTATTATGTTCAATTACCAGGATGGTATGTCCCTGTTCTATTAACGCATTAAACGAGGCGAGTAATTTTTTGATGTCATGAAAATGAAGCCCGGTAGTGGGTTCATCAAAAATGAAGAGGATATTGCCCTGTGATTTTCCTTTGCCCAGAAAAGAAGCCAGCTTTACCCTTTGCGCTTCGCCGCCAGATAATGTATTACTGGACTGGCCCAGCTTTACATAGCCCAGGCCTACATTGCTTAAGGGTTGAATTTTTTTCGCCACATCGGGTTCATCCGAAAAAAACACGATGGCATCATCCACACTCATTTCCAATACATCATAAATGCTGCTGCCTTTGTATGCCACTTCCAGCACTTCTTCCTTGAATCTTTTTCCACCACATACATCGCAGGTTAAATGCACATCCGCCAGGAACTGCATTTCAACGATTTGTTCGCCTTCACCTTTACAGGCATCGCACCTGCCCCCATCCACATTAAATGAAAAATGCTTTGGCTGAAATCCCCTCATTTTACTGAGAGGCTGTTTACTATACAACTCCCTGATTTCATCATAAGCTTTAATATAAGTAACCGGGTTGCTCCGGGAAGATTTACCAATCGGGTTCTGATCCACCATTTCTATTTGAGAAATGGAAGTCATATCCCCTTTTATGGA
>JANOTW010000297.1:0-5894 GCA_031416575.1 Ferruginibacter sp. | reverse complement strand
ATGCCGTTTAGACGTTAAGGCGTTTTTTTATTATTACTATTGATAACCATTTTCTTGTTCAACACAATAAAACGCCTTAACGCGTTAACGGCAGCATTTCCTATAACACAATCAAAGCTCCCCATAGGTATGCGGTACAAGCATTTCCTATAACACAATCAAAGCTCCCCATAGGTATGCGGTACAAGAGAGTGACACAACGATGATGCCATGTAAATCAAATGTCTGGACAACAATGATTTTGATTTGTGCAACCCTTTAACCCACAAAAAAAATCCCCCGTCAAAAAACGAGGGATTCCATTATTACATTCATTATTTTACGCTTCCTGCCCCATTGATTTGGAAACTCTCTTGCGCTCATCTTCATTTAAAATAACCTTGCGCATGCGGATGGATTTTGGCGTTACTTCAATACACTCGTCCTGCTGAATGTATTCCATGCACTCTTCCAAAGTCATTAAAATTTTAGGCGCCGCACGGCTTGCATCATCACTTCCACTTGCACGGTGATTGGTTAATTTTTTTGGTTCTGTCGCATTTACGTTTAAATCGCCTGGTTTAATGTGCTCGGCAATCACCTGGCCTGTGTAAACCTCTTCACCCGGATCAACAAAGAACCTACCCCTATCCTGTAATTTATCAATTGAATAACCGGTTGTCCTTTCCTGGTTTTTGGATAACAAAACACCATTGCTCCTTCCGGGAATAGAACCTTTCCATGGACGGTAATCGGTAAACCGGTGGGCCATTACCGCTTCCCCGGCCGTGTTGGTAAGCATATTGCTGCGCAACCCGATTAAACCTCTTGAAGGGATATCAAATTCCAAATGTTGCATTTCGCCCTTACTTTCCATTACCAGCATTTCACCCTTGCGTTGGGTAACCAGATCAATTACTTTACCGCTGTATTCCGCAGGCACATCTACCACCAGGTTTTCATAAGGCTCACACTTTTTGCCATCAATTTCCTTTACCAATACCTGGGGGTTACCTACTGTTAATTCAAACCCTTCCCTTCTCATCGTTTCTATTAAAATGCCGAGGTGCAAAATACCTCTTCCATATACTAAAAAGCTATCCGCACCATCGGTGTCTTCTACGCGAAGCGCCAGGTTTTTTTCAGTTTCTTTCATTAACCGGTCCCTCAGGTGCCTGGAGGTAACGAATTTCCCTTCCCTGCCAAAAAACGGCGAGTTGTTAATGCTGAACATCATACTCATGGTTGGTTCATCTACACTGATCACGGGCAATGCTTCCGGAAAATCCACATCGCAAATGGTATCGCCGATATTAAACTCATCCAAACCAACTATTGCGCAAATATCGCCTGCACTTACTTCAGTAGCTTTCTTTTTACCAAGCGCTTCAAAAGTATATAGTTCTTTTACTTTCATTTTCTTAATGCTGCCATCCGCCTGCACCAATGCGATTTGCTGGCCTTCCCTGATAGTGCCACGGGCAACTTTACCTACTGCGATCCTTCCTAAAAATGAAGAGTAATCCAGTGATGTAATCTGCATTTGGGTGGTACCTTCATTTACTTTCGGCTCAGGTACATGTTCCAAAATGGCATCCAGCAATGGGAAAATATTATCAATTTCCGTGAGCGATGTATTCATCCAGCCATTTTTGCTGCTACCATAAATAGTTGGAAAATTCAATTGCTCTTCCGTAGCATCCAGGTTGAAGAATAATTCAAAAACCGCATCATGCACCTCATCGGGGCGGCAGTTTGGCTTATCTACTTTATTAATAACTACAATGGGGTGCAATCCTAAATGCAATGCTTTTTGCAACACGAAACGCGTTTGGGGCATCGGGCCTTCAAAGGCATCAACCAATAACAATACACCATCCGCCATTTTTAATACCCTTTCCACTTCACCACCAAAATCACTATGGCCCGGTGTATCAATCACATTAATCTTAACGTCTTTATAGGTAACGGATACGTTTTTACTAAAAATGGTAATACCTCTTTCTCTTTCAAGATCGTTGTTATCCATTATCAGTTCACCGGTTTCCTGGTTGTCGCGAAAGATGTTGGTACTGTGTAAAATCTTGTCAACCAACGTAGTTTTGCCATGATCAACGTGAGCAATGATGGCGATGTTTCTTATATTCATTATTTAAATAGCTTTTAGCCCTTAGCTGTCAGTGCTTAGCACACCAATTGGTTGAAAGCTAATACCCTACGCTACAGGCTGTTTTTTAAGCGGCAAAAGTACGCTAATTCAGGCGTACCGCAACACTTAATTGAAATTAACATTGGAGGGATTGAGCGTTTACTTTACCGCACAGCGGAAAAAAACGTGAATATGATTTTTTTGTCCGGGCAGGGAAGCAATGGGCATTCCCGAAAAATCGGGATTTCGAAATACAGGCTTTTTGTCCAAGCTATATTTCATTGCTCAACATCGTTGCATCGCCCTCTTGTACCGCATACCATTGTGGAACTTTAATTGCGTTTTAAATTAACAATTTTTACCCCTTCAGGGGACGGGGGCAACCTGTTTTATTTTTTTAATTGAAGAAAACAAAATATCACTGATTTACCCGTTGTGCAGTAAAACTATTATTACCTGTAATTGCAATATACTGATCCGGGCAAATAAGGAGGGAATTAGTAATTAAACTCAAAAAGGATAGGAATCCCGAAAATCGGAACAGGTTATGCAATCACCTTATTCAACCTTTCCGGGTTTGGCCATACTTTCGTTTTCCAACCCCGGATTTCATCCGGGATATAAACAATTAAGCTCCCGACAAAAGCACGGGACAAGCTCTTCGGGCTATTGCACGATTTTATTTAGAATTTACTATAAACGACCTTGTTTAGTTATAGGGCAATCCCGATTATTGACAATCCTCATTACCAATTTTCTTTTGAGTGCTCAGCATTCATCACTTATCATACCTTATCGGGGAAACAAGGATTTATCAATATTGGGGATAATGCGCAAAGCGTTTTTATAATACACTTTTTTTAAAATATCATCGGATAAACCCAGCCCGTACATTCTCCAGAAAGCATGGTATTTTTTATGGTAGGGAAAATATTCATCCGGCGTTTCAAGCACCCTGAAATAGGTTTTATATTCATCCGGCACCCAACTGTCTTTGCCAAAAAGGATCCTGTCCTGGTATTTGGTAAAAAACTGTTTGGCCATGATGGGTTGCCTGCCAAGTTCAGCAATCACGGCGCCAAATTCTACAACTACATTTGGCAATTGATCCAATAAATTTCCCAGTTTAGCCAAATCATTCGGGTACCATCCAAAATGTGCCGCGATAAAAGTAGTGTTGGGATGTTTGCTGAACATGGCATGCTGCTCTTCAATCAATTTTTCCCAGGGTACGGGATTATCCGCTCCACGCTTACGGCGGGGATGCGTAACAATTTCCAACCATCGTTCATTGTGCTCATCCGTTTCATCCCAAAAAGGTTTTGGGTCCGCGGTATGTATCAGTACGGGAATTTTAAGTTCGCCACATTTTTGCCAGATGGCATCAAGCCTTTTATCATCCACCGCTACACGCCTGCCTTCGTTATCTGTTACAGAAAAGCCAAGTGTCTTAAAAATCTTTAATCCGTTGGCGCCGTTTTTAACATCGGCTTCCAGTTGTTTAACGGTTTTTTCCGTCCACCCATTTTCACCAATCCCTTTAAATTCCAGGTTGGCGAATATGATGAAACGGTTAGGGTAAGTAGCTTTTACATGCTCAGTTCCACGCTTCAGGTTATCACCGCTGCCGCCACTCAGGTTTACCATTACCTTCATGTTTAAGGTATCCATATCACGAATTAGCAATGAAAGATCCTGGGTGGGCATGCCCCACTGGTGATTGTGTACATCTATAAACGGGAATTTGGAATGGCTGATTAGATGTTCGGGCACCACTAATGTGGAAACCGGATCATACTTTTCGAAATCCATTTTTTGTGTTGCCGGCTGGGCCTGCGAAAAAGCTGAGCCGTAAATAAAACAGCCTGTAAGAATTGTTAAAATGAATTTCATAGTGTTAAATAATTTTTTATATCCGCAAAATAGTGATCGTTTTATTGCAGGCAATTTTAAAATGGATGAATGGTGTATTTATACTGCACAACGGGTAAATCAGTGAAATTTTGTTTTGTTAAATAAAAAAAACAAAACAGGGTACCCCCGTCCCCTGAAGGGGTAAAAATTGTTAATTTAAAACGCAATTAAAGTTCCACAATGGTATGCGGTACAAGAGGGCGATGCAACGATGATGACCATTGCTTCCCTGCCCGGACAAAAAAATCTTATTCACGTTTTTATCCGTTGTGAAGTATAACCCGTTGAGCCATCCTTTGGGGGTAACTCACCGGGCAAAATACAATTATTCAAAAACAATGGTTTTGTTTTTATATATCAATACCCGGTCTTCAAATAGCAGTTGTAAAGCTTTGGCCAAAACAGCGGTTTCAATTTCTTTCCCGGCACGCACCATGTCTGCTGATGTAAAGGAATGTGTAACAGGAATGATCTGCTGTGCGATAATGGGCCCTTCATCCAACTGGTTGGTTACAAAATGTGCGGTAGCGCCAATCAGTTTTACACCCCTTTCATAAGCCTGTTTATATGGGCTGGCGCCTATAAATGCCGGTAAAAAAGAATGATGGATGTTGATGGTCCTTAATGCAAACTTTTCTACGAATGCGGGGGATAGGATTCGCATGAATTTTGCCAGCACAAGGTAATCAACGTCATATTTTTCAATAACGGCCAATAGGGAGGGTTCAAAAATGTGCTTCTCCATATTTTCATGCGATACAAAATGAAATGGCACGTCAAAGCGGTTGCAGATATCTTCCAGTGTGTTATGATTTCCTATAACACCTTGAACCGTGGCGCCCAATGTTTTAAAATGATTTCGAACCAGGATATCGCTCAGGCAGTGATAATCCTTTGTAACCAGCACGATCACTTTTTTTTCAGGTTGGGGGTTTACTTTAATAGCTGCTTCCGCAGGAAGAACAGCTTTTAGTTGGCGCTCAAGCATTAAAAAATCAACGATGCCTTCTACCACTACCCTTACAAAAAAGCGATTGTCAATCGTATCCACATGCTCCCGCATGGAAACAATATTGATGGCCTGTTTTTCCAATACGGTTGAAATGGCGGCCACTAAACCCACCTGGTCTTTGCATTGAATGAGTATTACCATTTGTTAAATTGTATTTTCGGACTGGGTCAATTATGAACTGCTGCACAATGGACAAATCACAGAAAGTGGTGTACATGAAAAACTGGCAAAGCGAAAAGGAATATATTTTGAATTAGTTAAAATTGAGTAGGTAAAAATAGCCTTACTGCGCCCATCCAATCAGGTTTAACGATAAACCTGTTTACGGTGGTCAACGTCAAAAATAAAAACGGTTACAATTTTATCATTCACTTCATAGACAATACGATAATCACGAACCCTTACACGATAAATATTTTTACTGCCGGTAAGTTTTTTGCAACCAATGGGCCGTGGATTATCAGCAAGTGCAAGAATGGATTTTTCAATAGCTTCAATATAAACAGCAGGAATTGTAGTAATTTGTTTTTGGGCACTCTTCTTAATAATTACCGTATAAGCCATTGCCGTTATTTGTATTTTTTGCTGCTTTTTAATTTGTTGAAAAACAAACTAGCTTCCATGCCTGTCTCACTTTTGCGTTTAAATACCTTCTTAATATCATTAATGTCTTCTAATAAAGTAAGATATTCTTTTTCAGGAATTATTGCAAAGCGCTTTTTTTCAATTGTAATGGTCTGCACTTTCATTGTTAAATATTTTTTACAAAGATATATTTTATGCCCGTTGAAAATACTGTACAAATCGATGAAACATTTAATGCGCCTCCAGCCAATTTTC
>JANOTW010000296.1:0-3983 GCA_031416575.1 Ferruginibacter sp. | reverse complement strand
GCAGGCCTTCAATAAATTTTTGCGTACCCCCGGTAGAATAAATTGTTACACCCAGTTGATGCAATTCCGTCACAATATTTTCCAAACCGTCTTTATAAAAAACGGAAATAAGCGCTGCGTTGATTTTCTTTTGCATGTTTGTTCGTTGTTTTCTGTTTACTGTTTGCTGTTTAGGGTTTACTGTTATTGGTTTTGGGTTGGTAGTTCATGATTATACTGCACAAGTGATAAAAACGTGAATAAGTTTTTTTTGTCCAGGCAGTGAAGCAATGGGCATCATCGTTGCATCGCCCTCTTGTACTTAATACCATTGGGCAACTTTTATTATGTTTTAAATTAAACAGGAACCCGTTTTTTTTTATTGAACAAAACAAAATGTCACTAATTTATCACTTGCGCAGTATAATAGTAAAAAAGAGCTTAAGATTCGGGCCAATAGTCAATCTTGGAAGTTGAATGACAGATTGGGTTATGTAAAACCAAACTATAAACCACCAACCATCAACCATCAACTTCATTCACTTACATCTAATACAAATGCTCCTTTTTCCTGAACTGAATAAGAGCGCAAATGTAATTCTTCACAATCTTTCTGCCATTTATCAATTTTCCACAAACTGTTGGAAGCGTCAAAAATATATTGACTGCAATTGAAAACGCTCGCCAGTTGCGCAATGCGGATTGAAGGGTTTTTGGAAATAATAATTAAATCAACCGGTGTTTTTCGAGATGGGGTATCAAAAAGTACCGGGCTGTCAATTATAAGTATCCTTTTATCTTTGAACTGGTAAAATGGTTTTTGATGAAGCAGGTTTTTTAATGGCCCTTTGTTGTTTTTTAATTGTAAGGCAATACGGGCTGGTTTCAGGTGAAAATTTTGAAGCGCCCCATCCTGCAACAAAATGCTATCACCAATAAAATTGAAATCATTTCCATTTATAAAATCAATCGCCCTGTGCTGGGGTACATTGTAAACAATTAGTTTTTGTTGATTTTTTATTTGCCAGTTTGCGAATGCGGATACCATTACAAAGGCCAATAAACAAGTTAAAGTGCCCCTTAACATGCCATGATTTTTATTAATCAACCACGCACTTAACCCAATCACTACCGCATACAATAGCCAGGTGGATAATACGGTGGATGGGATGCCATCCCAAACAGCAAAAGGGATCCCGTTTACCCAAAGAACGATTTGATTCATAACCCACACCAGCCAGCCTGCTATTTTGCCGATAACAGAGCCTGCAAAAGGAATCCATGAAAATGCGATCAACCCGATTTCGGCATATAAAATTAAGCCGGATAAAGGAACAGCGATGATATTGGTAAGCAGAAAAAAATTGGGGAACTGGTGAAAATAATAAATGCAAACAGGAAAAGTGAGTATTTGGGCGGATAAGGAAATAGCCGCCAGCTTCCAGATTTTATCAGCCCATTTATTTTTCATGTACCACCAATTGTAAACCGGTTTTTGAAATACTATGATGCTTACCACAGCAAGGTAAGACAACTGAAAGCCTACATCCCATAAAAAATAAGGGTTGTAGCAAAGCATTACAAATGCGGATGCCGCCAACGAATTATAAATAGATGATTGCTTTTTAAAATTGGTTCCAATGGTAATGAAAGAAAACATGACCGCCGCACGCAATACAGATGCCGATGCCCCTGTAAGCAATGAAAAAAGCCAAAGGCAACCTAAAATAAGTACCACCTGCAATATCCTGGAACTGTTTAGGACGGGTATTTTTTTAAATAACCCAACCAGCAGTAAATAGATCAGGCCCAGGTGCATACCTGATATTGCGATGATATGCACCACGCCGGTGTTGCTGTAAGCTTGTACCAGGTCCTTATCCAGGTCGTTGGTGTAGCCGATCAACAATGCCTGGGCAATACCCAGCTCGTCTTTGCTGCCACCAATATTTTTCCGAAGGATAAATAAAATATTTTCCCTTGCCGTAAAAATGAATTGCTTAAAACTGTTTACGTTTTTCTCATCCAGCTTTACCCAATCTTTTTGTTGTAAAAAAACATTGTGATAGGTTAACTGAAAAGCAGCATACCGTTGGTAATTGAATGCACCGGGGTTACCGGAATTTTTTATTTGTTGCAGCTTTTTATTGATCAGTATTTTATCGCCATAATGCAAAGCCGGTTGAAGCGAATCTTTCGTGAAATACAATAAAACTTTTCCTCTGCTGCTCACTACTGAATCATTCTGAATAACAGCTTCCACGTAACCATCCGCCTTATACGATTTCGCTTTTTCAATCAATGGCTCATCAATCCGCACTATTAAATAATCTCTCTCCTGATAGTATTGGCCAAACCAGTCGCTGGTATGCCGCACATCTTTTTGCCAGGTAAGTAACAGGCCTGCACTTACCAGCATTAAATTTAAAAAGATGGCCTGTAGCGGCTGGAGTTTAAATCTTATCGCCAGGGGAAATTGAAAAAATAACAAATAGGCAATGAGGAAACTTATGATGCCATCTATGCCAACCGAAAGAGGAAATTGCTGGTACCATTGCAACAATATACCTGCTATAAGCGGCAGAAGCAGTCTGATAAAAGGGGCTTTTTTCCAGATGGGCACATCAAACTTTTTCGACATACCCTAAGATAGATATAAAAATGGTATTATAAGAATGACTGGTGCATTTCAAATTTTCGCTTCACTTATCAAAGCCCTGGCTGGTACCCCACCAGCCAGGGAAAATTTGAATTGCACCCAATGAATACACGTGCTTACTGATGAAGCAAAAATATTTCGGCCCTTGAATTACGGGCTATTTCCCAGGGGTTTCTACCTGCATTTAATGGCCGTAAATTACTGAAACTTTTTACCGAATAAATCCTTGAAACAGCTATCCGACGGGTTAAAAGATATCTTCTTACAATATCAGCCCTTTCTTTTGCCAGGCTCTCGCATACGGTTTTTACGCCCTCCTTTTTGTAGGCATGCCCTTCTATGGAAATTGTAATGGTTGGGTCATTCCGTAATATCGCTATAACGCTATCCAGCACCTTATACGTTATCGAAAACAACGACGATTGCTGAAGTTCAAAAGGTACGATGACCGCATCTTTGTTTGGACAACCGTTATGGGCTTTATCCCCATATTCGTTGCGGCAACTATCTTGTTCATCCGCTATACCATCCTCATCCATGTCCCCTATTATAATGGGGGGTGGTGGAATCGGGTAATTGAGTATTATTTCTGCCGTGCAATTAAATTCAATTGGTTCTTTAGTTGCTTTACGTTGTATCGAACGCAGTTTGCTCCGGCCTTTCAATGTAATGATCCTGGAACTATCAACCCCCCTGCCCATTACATAATACTTTACAGACATTGCCCTGTTTTGCGAAAGCCAGTAACAAATATTATCGCTGCCTTCATCAAAATAGGAATAGCCGTCTATTGAAAGCGTTATCAATGTATCTGTAAGTAATATCGCTGCCACACTATCCATCAACCTGAATGTATAGGGATAATTTAAAGAGGATTGCTTATATTCAAAAGGAATAACAACGGTATCGTTGTTGGTTTTGGGGAGGCTGTCAAGAAGATTATAAGTATAGTTTTTTTTCATGGAATTTCCATATTCCGGAAATATTCCATTTTTTTTATCCAAATCATCTTTGATAACAAAACGACTATTGTATATGGCGATAGCGTAAAATGAATTGGCTGTATCCATAAATACTACTACAGGAGTTGCCAAAGCTGTGGAATCACTGATAAATAAACATAGCCAAACCAACCATCTGATTATATTTATCTTTTGAAACTTAATGAAGTATGTTTGTGATTGTCTTATGATTATTTGAATAATACAGGCTTTATGAAATAGTTGGATAACCTACAACCAACTTATATGCCAACATTAAACACATAAGCACTTGTACAGGCTTTTTAACGGCAAACGCCGGTACAGTTCGAATGCAGCAGTTAATGTTTTTACAAAAGCGGCTG
>JANOTW010000295.1:0-5168 GCA_031416575.1 Ferruginibacter sp. | reverse complement strand
CCGAAAGCCCCCAGCAAAAGCCCCCCATTAAAAAACTGTTAATGGGGGGCTTTTGGTTATTGTTTGTTGACCGACGCCTTGCAGGGTGCCACTGCTCCTTTACTGTAGGCAATTAGTAGCCAGGAGCGCCTCTCTAACTTGAACATTGGGTTTGCTGCTATGCTGGCAGACGAATAAATCCTCATCTTTTTGTTCGCAATCAGCAGCGGTTTCGGCAGACGGAATTCTATTCGGCTTTTGTTCTTATCTTCATCATTCGTAATTTTATTGGGCTTCAGTTCGGGGATAGACATTAAAAATACCAGCCCATCGCCAAGCCTTAACGTTAGCGGCAAGGCTATTAGACCTCATCATCTTAAACTATTGACATAAAATGAAACTTTTAATTATTGGTGGAACAGGCGGAACGGGGCAGGAACTTATTAAACAAGCCTTAGAACAAGGACATCATTTGACAGCTCTTGTGCGTAATCCTGAAAAAGTTATAATTACCCATCCAAATCTTAGGGTAATAAAAGGTAACGTACTTGACTTTGACAATGTAGAGAAAGTGGTGGCAGGACAGGATGCAGTTTTATCAGTACTTGGACACAAAAGATTTTTTATTAAGACAAACATTCTTTCGGAAGGGACTAAGAACATTATTCATGCAATGGAAAAACACAATGTGAAACGGTTCATTTGCGTCACTTCTCTTGGAATAAATGACAGTAGATTTAAACTTGGTTTGTATTATACTCTTTTTGTAATTCCTGTTATTATCTTTTTTTATTTTTGGGATAAAGCCAAGCAAGAAAAATTAATTATTAACAGTAATTTAGATTGGACAATAGTTCGCCCTGGGCAGCTTACTAATGGAAAGAAACGTGGTACCTACAAACACGGGGCTAATGTTGGAAATTATATTCTTACGAAAATGATATCAAGGGCTGATGTTGCTCATTTTATTTTATGTCAGTTAAGTGATCTCACCTATTTGCTAAAAACGCCAGGTGTGACATATTAGATTTAAGAGACTTTACAATTAAACTGATGAAGCCCAGACCGCTAACATTGTATTTGCAATATGGCGGCTGACGGAAGTTCAATCGGCTTTTGTACTACTATCAGCAGCAGTTCCAGCCGACGGATATCTATGGGCCTTTAATTGTTATCTTCATCTTTAGTTTTTTAATCGGCTTCAGTTGTGGGCTGACAGTTATAAAATACCACCACATCGCCAAGCCTCAACGTTGGCTGCTACCCTATTGCAACATTACATTCCTTAAAATTATGAGCGACAAAAGACCAGTAGATATAAAACGAGACAGAGGTGGAAGTGTTGACAATATAAAACGCAATTAAAGATCCCCAATGGTATGCGGTACAAGAGTGCGACGCAACGATGTTGCCATGAAATTCTTCAGCCCGGACAACAAAAAAAGAAGGGTTGTATAGAAGGTTCCCGATATTCGGGATTTACATGACATAACCATGTTGCCATGAAAACCACCAGGTAGGTAAATAAAAATAATAATTGTTTTTTGCCTATGAGGCAGTAATGAAGAGGCTGTAAAATTATCAATTAAAACATTATCAATTATCAATTAATTCATTATCCATTATTTTAAAGGCCGTTTTTTTTTAATTCCGCCTTTTGTATCTTTTATGCTATTCATTATTACAAAGGCATCAGGGTCTATTTTCTCAATCTCGGTTTTTAATTTACTTACTTCAAGCCGGGTCAATACGGTGTAAATGATTTTTATTTCATGATTGCTATGCCCGCTTTTTCCAAAGCCCCTTTCTCCTTTATAAATCGTTAATCCACGTCCCATTTTTTCAGAGATCATCTTCTTTATTTCATCGTATTTTACGGAAATAATGGTTACGCCTGTATATTCTTCAATACCTTCAATAATAAAATCCACCGTTTTGGAAGCGGCAAGATAGGTGAGGATGGAATAGAGCGCTATTTCTATTGAGAGTAAATAAGCGGCAAAGGAAAAGATGAT
Source organism: Ferruginibacter sp. (assembly GCA_031416575.1). Lineage (GTDB taxonomy): Bacteria > Bacteroidota > Bacteroidia > Chitinophagales > Chitinophagaceae > Ferruginibacter. Next base: position 3,174 of record JANOTW010000295.1, on the reverse strand, counting down.
GATATTGAGAATTAGAATGACATCGCCAATGGTTAGGCCAAGTTTCCTGCTTATATTAATCGCCAATATTTCCGTTCCGTCAATAACACCGCCGCCCCTTACTGCAAGCCCTATTCCACTGCCTAAAAAAAAGCCGCCAAATACAGCTACCAGTAATTTATCGGCGGTTATTTGGGGATAAGGTAATACTGCCACTACAACAGCAAGTGCAATTATCGCCAATGCCGTCTTCACGGCAAATTCTTTACCGATCGACCAATAGCCCAGCACAATGAATGGACTGTTGACAACCACCAAAAGAATAGATAATGATATACCGGATACTTCCGCCAGGAGCAGGGAAATACCCACCGCCCCGCCATCAATAAAATTATTGGGCAGTAAAAAACCTTTCAGCCCGAAGCCTGCGGATAAAACCCCCAGTGCGATCAAAAAAACATCCACCAGTAAACGCTTTATCATGATCTTTAACCGCCGGAATTTTTTCGCTAATTCATAATTTGAATAGGTTTTGGGCCCACCGTTTTTTTGCTGTTTATTTTTTTTATTTCCCTCAATAACCTGCTTTAAATATGGGTTCATGTAGTTTGCTTTAATTGTCAATGATGCCGGTTTCAATATCGTACCTGATTAAAAAACCGGGTTCTTTAATTTTCAATATTAGTCAATTCTGTTACAGGCAACCAGTAACTGTTGCTATAAATTTACGATTACTTGGCCAAAGCATTTCTCTTTTGCCAATAAGTTGGTTTGTTGGTTTACGCCAATAAATTTTATTTAAAGGCAGCGGTTTTGTTTTGGTTGCTGTCATATCAGGTAGGGTTTGAAGGGTACAGGGGATGCGCTGCTATTATTTTAAGCTAGTGTGTAATTTTAAAATTAAAAAACAGGTTGTATTCTATTTTCGGAAGTGCATGATAATAATTGTTTTAATTTTGATGCTTCGAATGTAATTGCCATGAATGAAAAAATTCCTTTAAACCTCCTTGCTTTGCAGGAACTTCAACAGCGCATAGCTGATTTTGAAGACGAAGTTTCGTATAAAAAGTTATTTTTCCATTTCTTTCTTCCGCTAAAAAGTTTTTCTTATTCAATCATTAAATCAAAAGAGCTCGCCGAAGAGATCGTTTCGGATGTACTGATTGAAATCTGGGCCAAAAGAAAGCAACTCGCCGCCATTGAAGATTTGAAGATGTACCTGTATGTGAGTGTAAAAAACGCTTCTTTAAGAAAATTGCAGCAGGGCAAAAAGTCAATGGTATTTTCCCTGGATGAGGTTAACGTTGAATTCGCCTCCTCTTTTGAAAATGCGGAAACTATATTATTGACCCACGAATTATCAGAAAAAATTGAAGCCGCCATTCAGCAATTGCCCCAGCGTTGCAAGCTCATTTTTAAACTGGCTAAAGAAGACCGCCTGAAATACAAAGAGATTGCATTACTGCTGAATATAGGCGTTAAAACCATTGACCACCAACTTTCCATAGCGCTAAAAAAAATCGCCGAAGTGCTGCATATCTCACTCAAAAAGCCTTCGTCGAATTAAATTTTAATTTTTTCTTTTTTTTCTTTAGGGGATTTTATCCACGTTTGTCTCTATGCATATTACCTGACTATGATTAAAGACAGAATTTGGACCCTGGTGTCCCGTAAACTTTCCGGCGAAGCAACAGCTTCGGAACTGATTGAATTAAATGATCTGATCAAAACCTGGGCTAATGCTGACTTATACCTCCAGGCCATTGATGAATTTTGGAAAATCCCCACGGAAAAAGACGAAGAGTTTTTAGAAGCCACTTACCATTTACATTTAAACCGCTTAAAAGAAAAAGGCTTCGACCTTCATTCGGATAAAGAGGAAACCCGGACATTATATTTTGATGTACAAAAAGATGTTGCCCGGCGAACTAAAAAGGAAAAACTTTTTCTGTCCCTTGGTATTTTTTCAATGATGGGCCTTTTGATACTGATGCTTTATAATTTTAATAAGCCGGCAAAAGTATTGGCTGTTGACAAAATTGCCCAAAGTGAGATAAGTACCAGGAGCGGCTCCCGCACTAAAATTCAATTGCCCGATGGTTCTTCGGTTTGGCTCAACGGAGGAAGTAAACTTATTTACGATAATAACCACTTTGGCGAAAAATTGCGGGAAGTAACGCTGACGGGTGAAGGTTATTTTGATGTTGTAAAAAATAAAGACAAACCTTTTATAATACACGCCAATAATATCAATATAAAAGTGATTGGTACGACGTTTAACGTAAAGGCTTACCCCGGCGAAAAAACTACGGAAACCAGTTTGATAAGGGGCAGCATTGAAGTAACTATTGACGACAGGAAGGAAAAAATAATGATGAAGCCCAATGATAAATTAATCATCGGCAATGACGCGATACCCTTGGAAAATGGCGATATGAACGAAAAAAAAATTGGGTCAATTGTTGTGGATCCCACCTTTATGCTATTAAGCCATTTAACAACTGGTATTGATGAAAGCACGATTGTAGAAACGGCATGGGTGGAAAACAAACTGGTATTTGACAAAGAAACTTTTGAAGAGGTAGCATTAAAGATGGAAAGATGGTATGGGGTAAGCATAAACATTGCGGATGACAAATTGAAATTGCAGCGGCTAACCGGAACTTTTGAAAAAGAAACCATTGCACAGGCATTGATGGCATTACAAATCTCAACCCCGGTTTTTAAATACAAAATAAACAACCAAAACGTAAACATCTTTAAATAATAACAACCCATGCAATCATCCATAATAAATAACTCTTCCTGAATTCATCCAGTACTGCACCAGGGATTAAAACGTGAGCAGGTTTTTTTGTCCGGGCTAAGAAGCTATGAGGGACATCGTTGCATCGCCCTCTTGTACCGCATACCATTGGGGATCTTTAATTGCGTTTTAGATTATTGCCAGTTTAAATTAAATATGACATGAAGATATCGCAATCTATAATTTTAAAAAGGCCTTCTTAGAACCCCCTTTCGGGGGGCAGGGGGGCTTCGCATACCATTGGGGATCTTTAATTGCGTTTTAGATTATTGCCAATTAAAATTAAATATGACATGAAGATATCGCAATCTGTAATTTTAAAAAGGCCTTCTTAGAACCCCCCTTCGGGGGGCAGGGGGGCTTCGCATACCATTGGGGATCTTTAATTG
>JANOTW010000294.1:0-9381 GCA_031416575.1 Ferruginibacter sp. | reverse complement strand
GTGCCGGTAAAAAAGTCCAGCCCCTCAGGGTAATGTGTGCCATCAAGGTAGTAAGGCAAAAAAATATCGCCTGGCGACCAGCAACCACAAATTCAATTCCTGTAGCAAAAAACAAAAAAACCAACCAAGCCCGAAGGGCTTGAATATGAATAACCATAGGTGAAACCTATGGATGGATGAGCTGAAATACATAAACCAACCACAAATGAAGATCCAGGCATTCGCAACCAATAGCATTTCAGAATCAATAGTAGCATTCACTCAATTTGCCAGAAGCCACGGAATGAATGTTGGTATCCAGGAAACCCAGGATGCTTTAAGAGCCGCGGATGAATTATTAGACAATCGCAGCTCATTCAAATTTGCCCTGAAGGCGATCTTTTGTACATCACCCGAAGAAGGCCGGCTATTTGAAAAGTTGTTCATTTTGTTTTGGGATACCAACCCAATTGACCTGGCGGATAAAAACAAAACGCTTGTACAGGGTGTTATAGAAAAAAAACGATCGGGGTCATTGGTAATGATGGGAGATGGAAAAAAGGAGGATGAATTGGAAGAAGGGAAAAGTGTTACAGGTGCAAGTGAAACCCAGCGTTTACGAAAAACAGATTTTAGCAAAATAAATGACATTGATGCGAAAACACTGGAACAAATTGCCGGGAAATTATTTAAGGAAATGGCGTGGCGGTTAAAAAGGCGAATGAAGGAAAGCAAAAAATACGGACAAATAAATCTTAGAAGAACTATCAGGAGGAGCATTGGCTATGGTGGTGAGCCTATTGAACTAAGTTTCAAATCGCAAAAACCAAAAAAGCAACGGCTTGTAATATTACTGGATGTAAGTGGCTCAATGGATCAATACAGTTTCTTTTTATTAAGGTTTGTTTTTGCTTTGCGTGAAAATTTCAGGCAACTGGAAACATTTATCTTTAGTACAAATTTAATACGGATCAGTGGCGCCCTCCATGCCAATCAATTGGATATAGCTTTAGCTTTACTTTCGCAACAGGTTGAAAACTGGTCTGGAGGAACAAAGATTGGAAGTTGCCTGGAAGAATTTCATGAAAAGTATAGCAAACGGATGCTCAACGGTTCGCCTGTTGTGATCATTTTAAGTGATGGGCTTGATACAGGCGACCCGGAGATTTTGGGAAAAGCGCTGAGGAAGATTCAATTGAGATCCAGGAAAGTTATTTGGCTCAATCCGTTGAAAGGAATGAAAGGTTACGAACCACTTGCAAGAGGAATGAAGGCCGCCCTACCCTCCGTAAATGAATTTAGGCCGGCACATAATTTAAACAGTTTATTGGAACTTGAAAATATCCTTGCCAATGTTTGATGAATTTTATAATAAATCAGAAGCGCTCAGAAAACAGAATGACCTGTTTGCAACGGCCACGGTAGTACGCAGGGAAGCGCCCTGTTCCGGTAGAAGCGGAGATAAAGCGATCATTGATCAATATGGCGAAATAACCGGCTGGATTGGTGGCGGCTGCGTAAAAGGGATTGTTTTAAAAGAAGCCGAAGATGCCATGAAAACCGGCGTGGCACGATTAGTAAAAGTTGGCAAATCATATACCTTAAATAAAGAAGATGGAGTTAATGAATATAAAATGACTTGTATGAGCGAAGGCACAGTAGAAATATTTATAGAACCTGTATTACCGGCATCGCACCTCGTAGTAATAGGCAAAACCGTCATTGCAAAAGCATTGGTAAAAATAGCTAAAGCCGCCGGCTACAAAGTAACGGCTGTGGCGCCTGAAGCAAAACCCGCTACATTTGAAAAAGTGGATATGCTGATAACACAATTAAGTTTACAACCCGTTAAAATTTCAGCAGCCACTGCCATTGTAATTTGCACCCAGGGCGAAAATGATGCCGAAGCATTGCAACTGGTAGTGGATCAGCCATGTTTTTATAAAGGCTTTGTAGCAAGCGCAAAAAAGAAAACAGCTCTTTTTGAAAGCTTAATTGAAAAAGGATTTAAGAAAGAAAAAATAAATGAAATTCATTCGCCGGCAGGGATAAATATAAATGCGAAAAAACCGGAAGAAGTGGCCATTAGCATTTTATCCGAAATAATAAAGGAACAAAATAATTTACCTGTTTCGGGGTTTATGGCCTTTAACCAAACAGGCCCGCAAAGCGGGAGGCCAACCTATTATATCAACCCTGTTTGCGGTATTCCTGTGGACATGAACAGCCCTAAGCATATAGTGGAATACAATGGTGAAAAAATTTATTTCTGTTGTGATGGATGCAAGGTGAAATTTGATGCGGAGCCGCATAAATACGTGAAAACCCAGGCCACTGATGTGTCTTAAAGATGCATACTGTAAATGATGAAAACATTCAAAATACAAAACACTGAATTCAGGACTTCTTGAGTTTCGCAGTTAAATGAGCATGTTTTGCAATTTTTTTTTTGTCCCAACATGATAGCCCTGATTGAGCATCGTTGCGTCGCCCTCTTGTACTGAATACCATTGGGCAACATTAATTACGTTGTAATGAGCGATACATCAGACGCATTATTTGGGTACTATATAGTTATACTTCGCATGCGATAAATTAGTGACTTTTTATTTTATTCTATTGCGAAAAAAAATTTGAAACTACCAGTCGGGGTACAAATGAGACATGCTATTTTTTATTTATTTCGTCTCCGGTTGAAAATGGTCAAAGGTTTGGTAGGGTCTTGATGATTAAAGAACAAATGAAGATGTGGAAGATTAAATGTTTATTAAAGTTATACAGCGCCGCCGCCTCTCTTTTGGAGAGGGCCTGTCCCGATTTTTCGGGAAGGAAGAGAGGTGAGGTCAAGCCAGCCAAGAATTTAGACACCTTTATCGGACAAAGATTTTTTATGATTTATAAATACTTTAGCAACAAGGAACATTGCAATGAAAAACTAATTTCTAACCATCCTTGGCAGGCACCGATGTCGTTACCATGAAACACAACTGCCAGTTTCACAGAAAACAGAAAACACAAAACAGAAAACAGTAAATAAAAATCGTGAAAGAAATAAAATCAATCATAAAAGCCTACGATGCTATCGAAAAAGCAACTACCAATGCGGCACTGGCAACAGTTGTAAGGGTAGAAGGTTCATCCTATCGCCGCACGGGAGCAAGGATGCTGGTAATGGATAATGGCATTTGGGTAGGTGGCATCAGCGGCGGATGCCTTGAAGGCGATGCCCTAAAGCGGGCGAGATTGGCCATCACAAAATCGGTTTCCACCTTGATTACTTATGATACAACCGAAGAGGACGTTTACCAAATCGGGGTTGGCCTGGGGTGCAATGGGGTTATAGATGTATTGTTTATACCATTAAATTTCCAGGATAAAAACAACCCTGTAGAAATTTTAAAATCATGCCTCTCAGAAAACAGGCAAACACATGTACTCATTACAGTTACCCGTTTGGAAGGAGATTGGACGCATATAAAAACCGGCGAAACAATAAAGTATTCCGGCCCGCAAAGCCTCCATATTTTTGAGAATGAAGGGCTTGAAAAACAATTCATACATGCGGTCACTAACCAACTGGCTGACAGTAAATCAGCTCCACAAAATTTTTTGTTGGAAGATGGAAGGGCCGTAGAAACATTTATTGAAATACTGCCTCCCGAAATCAATATGGTACTAATGGGGAACCAGTATGATGTGTATCCGCTGAGCAGGTTATTAAAAGAAATTGGCTGGCGTGTAACCATTGTAGCCAATCCGCAAAAACTAAACACCAGCATTACCGCCATTGCCGATGAAGTAATTGCCCCCGAACGGTTTATTGATCTGCAGTTGGATGAACACACCGTTATTATTTTAATGTCGCACGATTATAAAACTGATAAATACAATTTGCCAAAAGCGCTGGCAACAGCGGCGCCATACATTGGGATGTTAGGCCCCCGAGACCGTTTCCAAAAAATATTGCGTGAACTGGCCGAAGAAGGTTATGCTATATCTGCTGAAGATTTAAACCGCATACACGCCCCCATCGGTTTGGATATAGGAGCGATAACCCCGGAAGAGATCGCCTTGTCGCTGGCTGCCGAAGTAAGGGCGGCTCTTTCCAACAGGGATGGAGGTTATCTGCGGCTTCGTAAAACCAGCATTCATGAAAGGGATTAGGAACCGTACCATAAAAGAAACCTCCCTACAGATAATTGCGCATTAACTGTTCTATCATTCATCTGCGGAAAATAACCAAATCCGGTTGAATTACTATAAACATTATATACTGCACAAGGGATAAAAAAGTGAGGAAAAATCTTTGTCCAGGCAGTGAAGCAATGAGCATCACCGTTGCATCACCCTTCTATACAACTATTCTTTTTTTTGTTGTCCAAGCAGAAGTATTTCATGGCTTCATCGTTGCGTCGCACTCGTGTACTGAATACCATTGGGGAACTTTAATTGCGTTATACTGAGCAATTCATCAGGTGCATTTTATGAACTGGTAGAAGACCTCCCCTTTAGGGGACGGGGGCAAAACAGGGCCTTCAAATTATGCCCCCCTTTTAAAAACAGTTCGCCCTTTGAAAATAAATTACCTGTAAATTTTTCCTCCCGGTGCATCGGGATCATTAGCGAAACATCAGCCCCGGTTTATTTGGGTACTCTTGTACTTAATAACATTGGGCTCCCGATGCATCGGGATTAAATTAATTCCTCAACGTATATTATTTGGTTATCGTGGAAAATAAATATCTCTAATTTATCCCTTGCGCATTATAACATCATAGTTTTAAAATGCACCGCTATTTCTTTGGGTATTTATGTGAATGTTAAAATAATAATAATAATAGTTGGTAATTTTTTGGCAATGTCCAAAAACTCCAATAAATTCGCTCATTACCCTCTTGGTTCTAATCCACTATTATACAGAAAGCCATTCTACTTCCAATTATTTTAATCTTTATTTACTATAGTCCCAGCCTAAGTTTTTTTATCCTAATAAAAACAAATATCGTTTTACGATATTCCCCCAAATATTACTTATTGGTTCATTAATTAATTCCGTTGGAATGTGTAAAACAATCCTATGGGGTAATGTGTGGCCTATTAAACCTAAATTAATAAACGCTCAAATAGCCCCCTGCGCCGGGCAAAGACTAAAGTTTTCTTTACTTTCAAAACCAGCAATATGAAGAAATTTACTACCCGAATTACACTCGCATTTATTTTGTTTTTGTCTTTTGGTGCATTTAATGCGCAGGGGCAAACCTTAACTACAGATTCTTCTGATTATCAACCGGGTTCAACTTGTACATTAACGGGTACCGGGTTTCAAGCAGGGGAAAGTGTACGCTTGCAAGTATTGCATGCCGACTATCACCCTGGTGATCCTATTGGTGCAGATCATGACCCATGGTTTGTTCCAGCAGATGCAAGTGGAAATTTTGTTACTACCTGGCATGTGTGTGAGGATGATTGTTTGGGGGAATTATTAAGAGCTTCTGCTATTGGGCAAAGGTCTGGTTTGGAAGCTGAAGTATTTTTTTATGACGCAACAATTCTAGTAACGGGAGGAGGTACAGTTCAATGGAATACCTTAGATAGAGATGCTGGTACTGCTGGCATACAGCAACCAAATTCATCAGATGTTATTATAATAAAAGAAGGCACTACTCTGAACGTAAATGTAAGTAACGCAGTTTGTGCAAGTATCCAATTAGGAGATGACAATGTAAATCCAAAAGGAGATGGTACACTTACATTTAATTCAGGCTCACAACTTGAAGTAACCGGAGATGTTACAATTGGAAATGGAAATAGGACAGGTACTATTACTATGACATTGGGTGGAACACTAATATGTAACGGATTAATTATAATTGGGGGTAATACAGAGAATATAATAACACAAGGATCCACGTCAGCAATTACCGTTAATGGAACTGTAACAATTAATCAACCTCCCAATAGTAATAAAACTAATGCATGGAATATTAATGCAGGTGCTGCCACTATTTCAGGTCTAATCACATTAGCGGGCACAAGTACAACTACTTCACGGGTAGGAAAAATTAATATTACAACAGGGACATTAAATGCAAATGGAGGGATAACTTTTCAAGGTTCAACAGCAGCCACTAAGGTAATAGATATGTCTGGCGGAGCAGGAAATTTGAACCTTGGTGGTGCTTTTACTTTTACTGTTGGTACACTTACACCTGGCACAACAAGTACATTTAATTTCAATGGCTCTGCAGCAGCGCAAACAATACCTATTGGCGTAAGCGATGTAAATTATAATAATCTTAATATTAATAATACTCATACAAGCGGGGCAACGCTTGGTAGTAATAGCATATCTGCAACAAGAGTTACAGGAAATTTGAATGTACAAAGTGGAACACTAAGCAATGGAGGTTTTGGAATAACACTTGCAAACAACAAAAGCTTCAGTGTTTCAAATGGTGCTACTTTTAAACTTACAGGCACCTCAAGCATGGCTGTTGTTTCTGGCACAGGTACAAAGACATTTGGTTCAACAAGTACTGTGGAATATGCCGGAACAGGACCCCAAACTATAAGTTCGGAAACTTATGGACATTTAAAAGTAAGTGGTACGGCAAGTATTGGAGGTATTGATATTACAGTAGTAGGAACAACCACTGTTACAGGTACTCTTTCTTTCACCAATAATTTAAATACAAAGACATTTGGAAGTATTGCTGTTAACACAGGCGGAACTTGGAATGCAAGTGGATCAAGTAATGAGAATTTTTCAGTTAGTGCTGATTTTGATAATGATGGAACATTTACCGCAGGTGGCGGAACCTATACATTTGATGGAGCTGTATCAAAGGTTATTGGCGGCGATAATTCTCCAACTTTTACTGGACTGACTATGGCAAAAACTGGCGGAGCCGGGGTAACTCTAAGCAATGATATTATTGTTAACGGCGCTCTCACTCTTACAAGCGGTATCATTGATGCCGTTACAAATAATAAAACAGTAACCATTGGTTCTTCAGGCACAGCAAGTGCAGGCAGCAGTTCATCACATGTAAGAGGTAAACTGGCCCGTGTTTATGGTAGTGCCGTTTCAAAACATTTCCCCATTGGAAAAAGCGGCAATTTCCGACCCCTTACTTTAAACTATACAGCTTTAACTGGTAGCAGCACGGTAACAGCAGAGCAGATTGAATCTACCATTCCCGGCACTGTGCCGACGGGCTATACAGCCCAGTCCGGTCGCTATTGGGAAATATCCCAAACAGGCGGCAGCGGTTTTACTTACAACATTACTTTGGATGGTACGCCATTCACGCCTGGCGCCGTTGATCCTATAATATTAAAGGGAGACGGCGTTACCAATACACCTTTCGCGGCAACATTCTCCAGTCCCAATTTTACAGCTACCGGTTTAACCTCTTTCAGCAATTTTGCAGCGGCATCGGCCGTGAAAAATTGTCCTGCTTCTACGGCCGTTACTCCTTCAGCAGACCAAACGGTTTGCCAGGGTACAGCAACAAATCAGTTGACAGCAACTATCACAACAAGCGGGGGCACAGGAAACCCAAATTTCCAATACCAGTGGTATTATAATATTACCAATAGCAATACGGTTGCAGGAGCTACTTTGATTTCAGGGGCTACTGCACAAACTTATACTCCATTATCAGGAGTATCTGAGGCAGGCACAACCAGATATTACTTTGCCGTGGGATACGCTACTAATAATAGCTGTGGTCAAAGCAATTCTACGCAATCATTGGCATCTACTAACACAGTTAAAGTAAAGGTGAATGCGGTGCCAACCTGTTCTATTACAGGTGCTGATCCGGTTTGTCCTTCTTCAACAGGCAATATTTATTCAGCTCCTGTTGGAATGAATACCTACGCCTGGTCTATTACAGGAAATGGTACAATCGTTGGAAGCACTTCTTCACAAACCGTTTTAGTAACTTCCGGAGCAAGTTGTGGTGTTTCATTCACATTATCATTAACCATTACAGATGGTAATGGATGTACTTCTAACTGTAGTAAAATAGTTAATGTTGTAGATAATATAGCACCAACCTGGACAACAGCAGCCACGGCGCTGAACACAACCAAGCAGTGCAGCGATGCAGCAGGTATAGCAGCAGCACAGGCAGCCTTCCCGGTTGCAAGTGATAACTGCGATGCAGGTGTAACCAACGTCGTAAAAGCATCAGGAGCATTTGTAGCAGGATCATGTCCGCAGGCAGGAACATATACCAACACATGGACAGTAACAGATGATTGCGGTAATGTATCAGCAACCTTCACACAGGTAATAACAATTGAAGATACACAAGCACCAACCTGGACAACAACAGCCACGGCGCTGAACATAACCAAGCAGTGCAGCGACGCGGCAGGTATTGCAGCAGCACAGGCCATCTTCCCTGTAGCATCTGATAATTGCGATGCAGGTGTGACGAACATCTCGAAGACATCAGGAGCATTTGTAGCAGGATCATGTCCGCAGGCAGGCACCTATACCAATACCTGGACAGTAACAGATGATTGCGGTAATGTATCGGCCACGTTCACACAGGTAATAACAATAATAGATAATACAGCACCGACCTGGACAACAGCCGCCACTGCATTGAACACGACATTGCAGTGCAGCGATGCGGCAGGTATCGCAACAGCACAGGCAGCCTTCCCTGTGGCAAGTGATAACTGCGATGGGGATGTAACAAATATTGTAAAAGTATCAGGAGCATTTGTAGCGGGATCATGTCCGCAGGCCGGCACTTATACCAATACCTGGACAGTGCGGGATGATTGCGGCAACATATCAGCTACGTTCACCCAGGTAATCACGATCATAGATAACAAAGCACCGACCTTTACAAGACCGTCGAATATCACCATCTATACGAGTGCAACCTGTACTTACAACGCAGCAGTAAGTGTCACCGGCGATGTTACCAATGAAGCAGACAACTGCTCAACAGGATTGAATGCAACATTCACTGATGTTGTAACAAATGGCCCATGCCAGGGAAGCAAAGTGATAACAAGAACATGGAGCCTGGTTGACAACTGCGGTAATGCAGCAGTAAACCAGGTACAGACAATCACGGTAAGTGATAACACAGCGCCGGCGTTCACCCGTCCTGCGGACATCACGATCTATACTTCTGCCACCTGTACCTATGATGCAAGTGTAACAGCAACAGGGGATGTAACCAATGAAGCGGACAACTGTTCAACTGGTCTTAATGCAACCTTTACTGATGCGAATGTCGCTGGCACATGCCAGGGATCAAGAGTGATCACCAGGACATTGATCATGGTAGACAACTGCGGTAATGCAGCAGAAAACCAGGTTCAGACAATCACGGTAAGTGATAACACTGCACCAACGTTCACCCGTCCTGC
>JANOTW010000293.1:0-7303 GCA_031416575.1 Ferruginibacter sp. | reverse complement strand
CACCTTGCCAAACACTTGCTGGGCAATGTTTTTATAGCAGAGAATGAAGATGCACTTGCCAATAGTAATGGCGCCGTAGTGTTGGAAAAAACTGGTAAATATGTAAAAGGGCAATACTCCATTACAGGCGGCAGTGTAGGTTTGTTTGAGGGAAAGAAAATTGGCCGTGCAAAGAATTTGGAGAAGCTGATTGAAGAGATAAAAGCGCAGGAAATAGTGGTGAACGAATTGAAGTCAACGATACTGGCCCGCCACAATGAAGTGATTGCTTTTAATGAGCAGTTGAAAGAAAATGCCATCAGGCAAACACAGCAGGATATAAATAATGGGACGAACCACGTGTTCAGTCTGCAAAATAAAATTGAGAACCTGCACCACCTTGAAGAAACCAGCGCTAAAAGAATTGAAGACCTGCAGGAACAATTGGAAACCAATCAGGATGCCATCTCAAATACCAGGGATGAACTGGAGAAACTGAACACGCAACTGGAAGAGTTAACAGACAGGATGCAGGTGGTTGAACAAGATTATGCTTCTTCGGAACAGGAGTACAATTTTGCGACAGCTACTTACAACGATGGCAACCTGCAGTTTACCAGGCAGCAAAGTAAAGTGGTTTCGTTAAAGCAGGAGTTTGAGTTTAAGAGCAGGCAGTTGAACGATTTAAAAGTGCAGGTGGAAAGCAGTACGGTTCAATTGACGGAAGCGGCGAATAGCATTACAGAAACCGCTACCACCCTGGCTGAGCTGGAAGTGTTGGTAGTTACAATGCTGCAAAATAAAGATATTGAAGAGAAGAAACTGAACGAAGCCGACCAGGCATATTACAACTTGCGGAATGCCCTGGCCGCAAAGGAAAGCGGGCTTCGCCACAAGCAAAAATCGAAAGAAACGATTGATCATTCATTAAGCGACATAAAAGATAAACTGACCGACCTTAAACTGCAACTGGCGGGGATGAAGGAAAGGTTGCAGGTGGAATTCAGGATTGATTTGGATACCATCATTGATGAGCCAAGAACAGGCGATACGCCGGTAGAAGAACTACAGGAAAAGAATGACCGCATGAGGAAACGCCTGGAAAATATCGGAGAGATAAACCCTACCGCCATTGAAGCCTATACTGAAATGAAGAAGCGTTACGAGTTTATCATGGAGCAAAAGAATGACCTGGTAACGGCCAAGGATAGCCTGATGCAAACCATACAGGAAGTGGAAGCTACGGCCAACCAGCAGTTCCTGGAAACCTTTAATAAAGTGAGGGAGAATTTCCAGAAAGTGTTCCAGGCTTTGTTTACGGAAGATGATACGGCGGATATGGTATTGGTGGACCCAACCAACCTGGCTGATACGGGGATTGATATTATAGCCAAACCAAAGGGTAAGCGCCCATCCTCCATAGGCCAGTTAAGTGGTGGTGAAAAAACATTGACCGCGACAGCTTTATTATTTGCCATCTATTTAATTAAGCCTGCACCATTCTGTATTTTGGATGAGGTGGATGCGCCGCTGGATGATGCCAACGTAGGTAAATTTACCAAGATGATCAAACAGTTTAGCGAGAACAGCCAGTTCATCATTGTAACGCACAACAAGCAAACGATGAGTGCGGTAGATGTGATCTATGGTGTAACGATGCAGGAGCCGGGGGTGAGTAAACTGGTGCCGGTGGATTTCAGGAGTTTGAATTAAGATTTATAACACGAATTTTTAAGGCACGAATTACACGAATTGCGGAGGGACGAATTACACGAATTATCAAATACAATTGTAGATTTATTTTGAACCCGGCATGTGCCGGGTTCTTGCGTAGGCACAGGCCGCAGCCTGTGCTTACAATAGCCTGTGTGCATATTTGAATTTTGAAATCAACATTTTATAACTGTTCGTAACCTCACCCCCAGCCCCTCTCCAAAAGAGAGGGGGGCCTTACCCTGCTGATGTGAACAGCTTTTGTTTGCGGGTTTAGTTGCAGTAAATAATGTTTCGAAGTGTCAGTAATGCCTGATTAAATATTTGAATTTTTAATCAACAACAGGCTATAACTTTTCGTATATCCAATACTATTTGAGTTCGCATACGCTAAGCCCCTCTCTTTTGGAGAGGGGTTGGGGTGAGGTCAGCAGGGTAGTTTGAGTAATTGTAACAAAATATAAGGGTGAATAAATAATCAAACACGATGCCAACCGGCTATAACAAACTACCTAACCCTTTGCTTTGGGCCTGTGTCCGGCGAAAACAACAACCATGGCTGTTTGCGCAGGCGGGAATCCCCACCAGCCAGCGAAAATTTGGAACACACCATTCCCATTTTATCCAAAAAAATAACAACAATTAACCCTATCTTTCATCATCAATCAATTAACCTTAAAACATTTTTTATGAGCAACGAATCAATCATCATTATTTTATTACTTGGTGCAATTGCCGGCTGGCTGGGTGGCGTGATATTTAAAGGAAGCGGGGTAGGGCTGATAGGCAATATCATTGTTGGTATTATTGGCGGGTTTATTGGTCATTGGCTTTTTGGGAAATTAGGGATTAAAATGGGAACCGGTTACCTGGGTTATATTTTGAGGGCAGGTATTGGTGCGGCGATTTTATTGGCGCTGCTAAATTTAATATTCGGCGGAAGAAGGTAAAGCAGAAACATTAGAAATCTAAAAATGATTTGGAACCCGGCAATCACCGGGTTCTTTGCGTAGGAACAGGCCGCGGCCTGTTCCTGCAAAGGCCTGTACGAAAAATTGAATATTTTATATGGGCAGCCCTGAAAGGGCGTAATACAATAGCATAGGGCAACGCCCTATGTATTAAAGTGACCAGGATAATAATAACAACACAGGCTAAAACTAAAACCCTACGAAAATTGACACCATAACGTTACTATACGGTAAACCCATGCGACTAATGCGTAATTCAATATGGGTGCAATTCAAATTTTCGCTGTCTGGTGAGAACACCAGCCAGGGGGCAGCGGGCCGTGGTCGGTGTATCACCGGCCACAGCCTTGATAAGTGAAGCGAAAATTTGAAATGCACCCTCCAATATCGCATCACAAAACCCTACATTATTTTATCGTATTTTTGAACCCTTATGTCAGCAGAAAAAATTATTGGTGATTGGAAAAACAAACTCTTTAAACCGCTCTATTGGCTGGAAGGAGAGGAAGATTATTATATTGATCTCGTGATGAATTATGCCGAGCATAAGATATTGCCGGAGAGCGAGGCAAGTTTCAACTTGTCTGTTTTTTATGGCAAGGATGCCAACTGGAGCGATGTGGTAAATGCGTGTATGCGTTACCCGATGTTTGCTGAAAAGCAGGTGGTATTATTAAAGGAAGCGCAACAAATGAAGGATTTGGAGAAGCTTGAAAATTATATTGAACGTCCGCTGGGCTCTACCATTTTTGTGGTAAGCTACAAGGAAAAAACGCTGGACAAAAGAACCAAACTTTACAAAACCATCAAAAAGGATGGTGAAGTTTTTACTTCGGAAAAAATCCGGGAATATAAACTGGTGGAATGGGTAACGGACTATTTGAAATCGCAGGACTTTACCATGACGCCCCGGGCGATTGGCTTGTTAACCGAACACCTCGGTAACGATCTTAACCGCATAGTAAATGAACTGGAAAAATTGACCCTCAACCTCGGCCAGCGCAAAAGCATCAACGAAGATGATATTGAAAAGTTCGTAGGTGTAAGTAAAGAGTACAATGTATTTGAACTACAGGATGCGCTCAGTAAAAAAGACCTCGTTAAAGCCATCCGCATTATTCAATATTTCGAAGGCAATCCAAAAGCGGCGCCCATACAAATGGTGTTGCCTGCCCTGTATGGTTATTTCAGTAAATTGTACGCAATTTTCGGAATGGCGGATAAAAGTGAGGGTGCTATCAAACATTTATTCTTTAATAATGCTTATGCAGCAAAAGATGCCTTGACAGCCGCCAAAAAATATGCTTATGAAGGGGTTGAGCGGTCATTACTTTTACTGCACGAATACAATTTAAAAAGCGTAGGCATCAACAGTACCGGCACTTCGGATGCATCCCTGATGAAGGAGATGGTGGTGAAGATGATGGGATAAAGCAGCCCCTCTATCTCCCCGCTGGCTAACGGGGGAAGAAATATAAGATGTCATTGCGAAGATTGAAACGAAGTAAAAAGCTTCCAGCTAAAGTTCCTTTTCCTAAAGGAGAAGGGTAGGGATGAGGTTTTTTATGTAGCGGGCTTAAGTACTACCTGATTAAACATCGTCCAAGCCGTGGCAGGGCCCTTCTATACTACCATATTTATTATTGTCCGGGCAAAAGTATTTCAATTAAGCATCGTTGCGTTGATAATCCCGATTGCGTATGCGTATCGGGATGCACTCCTATACAACCATATTTTTTGTCCGGGCTAAGAAGCTATGTGGAGCATCGTTGCGTCGCCCTCTTGTACTTTATACCATTGGGGAACTTTAATTACGTTATAATGAGTGGTTCTTTAGTCGTAGGTAATGAACTGGCAGAAGGCCTCCCCTTCAGGGCAATGTCATATAGTTAAGCGAAATTGTTATTTTGTTCCGTAGGAACAGTATGTGGGTAGCAATCAATTAATGGATATGTTTTTCGATCCGTAGGATTGGTATGTGCTTTACATCAGTTTCAACCAATTTTGGTATAAACCTCATAATCCATTTCACATATCGTTCCTACGGAACGAATTACCTTATCATTATTCTTCTACCCACATATCGTCCCTGACGGGACGAATTGAATTTCTCATTCTTTCTTAATTAAACGTCATTGCCCGCCAGCCGGGGGCTAAAAAACTCAAATTGAAATAGCCACCACTTATTAAAATAGAGAGGGTGTCAAGGTAAGATGCATTATGCCTTTCTACAAATGACGCGGATAAAGATCCACAATGGTATTCAGTACAAGAGGGCGATGCAACGATGTTCATTCAAGGTTCGGAAGCCCGGACAAAAAAGATAAAAAAGCATGGGCTTTAAACTGCGAAAAGCAAGAAGCCCTGAATTTATTTTAACGGATGTTGCAGGGCATTTTCAAAATCAATCCATAGTTCCCTTAATATGTCCGCTGCCGGCTTCACCGTTTTTATTAATGCCGATACCTGTCCTATTTCCAATTCACCCTGGTCCAGGTCTCCTTCAAACATTCCTCTTTTCGCCCTCCCCTTTCCTAATAATATTTTTAGTTCGCCGGGGGAGGCGCTATTGTGTTCCGCCTCCTGTACATCGTAATAAAATTTATTTTTCATCATCCTCACCGGTGCAAGTTGCTTTAACGAAAGCATTGTATCACCCTCCTTTGCATTGATCACCGCCGCTTTGAAATTTGGATGAGAAGATGCTTCATTGCTGGCAACAAAACGGCTACCAATCTGTACCCCTTCCGCCCCCAATACCATGGCGCTTAATATCTGTCGGCCTGTAGCGATACCACCTGCCGCGATTACAGGAATACTAACCGAACTACAAACCGCAGGCACCAATACCATAGTGGTTGTTTCTTCTCTTCCATTGTGCCCGCCTGCTTCAAACCCTTCGGCAACTACAGCATCACAGCCTGCTTCCTGCGCCTTTATGGCAAACTTACTGCTGCTTACCACATGCACTACCGTAATGCCGTGTTGCTTTAATAACGATGTAAAGGTTTTGGGGTTGCCCGCTGATGTAAAAACAATGGGTACTTTTTCTTCAATGATTATTTCAATATGCTTATCGATACCAGGATATAAGAGCGGCACATTAACACCGAAATGCCTGGTGGTAGCTGCTTTACATTTTACGATGTGTTCCCTCAATACCTCCGGGTACATACTGCCACTGCCTATAATGCCTAAGCCCCCTGCATTACTAACCGCACTTGCCAGCCTCCAGCCACTGGCCCATATCATGCCGGCCTGTATGACGGGATAATCTATCTTAAAAAGTTGGGTAATCCTGTTTGTGAAAGGCTGCATTCGTAAGGAGTTAAGAGTTTCGGGTTTCGGGTTACGAGTGTGCGGGTTAGGGTTTTGGGTTTTGGGGTAAATACTCCCTTAAAAATTAATCGTCACCCTCCCTCCACATTCACTCCGCTCATTCAATTATTCATCAATCATTCCACTCTCCTCATTGGACACTCATCACTCAACTCCATCATCAATTATCAATTATCAATTATTCAATTATCAATTAACCCAAATCAATATCGGTATTATCCCCAATGTTTAGTGACCTTGTTTCTCCTTTTACACCAGTATCACTGCCAATTAATGAATCATCCAATACTACATCGTATAATTTGGAGAAAGAGCCAATGATGGATTCTTTTACAATGGTATAATTCAGGATTGTATTTTCGCCAATCGTAACGTTGGGGCCTATCACCGAATTTTTTATATCGCAGCCTTCGGCGATACTTACAGGAGGAATGATAATGGTATTCTCAAATCTTTCCATTCCCTCTACCTTGCCGCCAAATTTTTTCAGCAGCGTAGCATTGGATTTAAGGAGGGATTCTTTTTTTCCACAATCATACCAGGACTGCACTTTTACGGATTTGAATTTGGCCCCGGTTTGAATCATGCATTCCAGGGCATCCGTTAAACTAAGTTCCCCCGTTGACCGCTCATATTTATCCATGATCTTTTTTAAACAGATAAAAAGTTCCTGGGTTTCAATTATTTTATAAATCCCAACCAGGGCCATATTGCTTTTAGGAATGGCGGGCTTTTCTACCACACGGCTTATAAACCCATCTTCTTCAATTTCGGCTACTCCAAAATTGCGGGGGTCATCCACCTTTTTTACAGCCAACATCGAATAGGGTGATTCAATCATCGCCTTTACATCATATTCTGCGATGGTATCCCCTAATACGATCAGCACTTCATCTTCGCCAACAATTTCTTTGGTAAGGTCAATGGCATGCCCGGTACCATACCTTTCATTCTGATATACAAAATGACAGATAAGGCCAGGATAATTTGCTTTTACATAGTCCTGAATTTTTTCGCCCAGATATCCAACAATAAAAACAAATTCATTGATACCCGCTTCATGCAACTGGTCAACAATAATGCTTAAGATGGTTTTGCCGGCCAACGGGATAAGGGCCTTTGGCTGTGTATATGTGTGGGGACGCAGTTTGGTACCTGCTCCTGCTACGGGAATAATCGCCTTCATACTTAAAACTTAATCCGCATACCGCGAAATTTTTGTTTACAATAAGATGTTGCTTTTTAAAACAGTGTGTGAAAGTAATTCTTTTTGAGTAAAGGATACATCTTCCAACATGCTA
>JANOTW010000292.1:0-1723 GCA_031416575.1 Ferruginibacter sp. | reverse complement strand
GCCATGCATACCCTTATTCAGCCAGCTTTCCAACCGCCTGGCATCTTCATTCAACAATGCGGCTTTTGCAATACCACAATGATCAAAACCAAGTTTCGCAGCGAATGATTTAATTAACCGTGTATGTTTTTCTTTTGAGTTCATGTCAGCTATGCTACATCATATCTATCAGGGGTGCATTCCAAATTGTCGCTTCTGCTTTGAGGCTGTGGCCGGTGAGGATACCGGCCACTTTTTGCCCTGGCTGGTGTCCCCACCAGCCAGCGACAATTTGGGATGCACCCTCTATCATTTACAGGTAGCAGGTATTTGTTTGTCAATTGCTTTTTTTAATTCCACGTACAGTTCCTTCTTCGGTTCGCCGGGGATGCTTTTGATAAATAATACGCAGGCATAATTCCTGCATTTATCCACGTAGGGCCAGGTGCCAAATAACCCGGGGCTGGATACAACGGTACTATTGCCATTATTATCTGTTTCCATTATCCATTCACCCAGACCATATTCATAACCTTCGGTCATTTTAGGGGTATATTTTTTAGTAATATTTTTGGTTTGGATGGTTTGCATTTGCGTGATGGCTGCTTCACTCAAAATCCGCTTACCCATAAACATGCCTTTATCCAATATCATCGTCAGAAAATTCATAAAATCGGATGCTGTAGATACGCAGCCACCCGATGGGTTAACGGAATTGTCTTCCGGTGTAAAACTGGTGTTGCGCATGTTCAATGGCGTAAAAATCCTTTGTTTTGCCAGCGCATCAAACTTCTTTTTGGAAATTATTTCCAATACACGCCCGGCGATATTTAATCCTATATTGCCATAATTAAAAGTAGTACCAGGTTTGGCGTCAATTGCTTTTTGGGCGAATGTGTTCACCTGTTCTTCCAATGACTCGAATTTGCGGCGCTGGAACTCCAATATTTTTACGATCCGTTTCTCATTATCGTCAATCCCTGTTTGGTGCGATAAACATTGACGGATAGTAATAAACGATTTCCCATATCTTTCAAATATGGGCAAATAAGTACTCACCTTATCATCCAGCGAAATTTTCCCTTCATCAACAAAGGCCATAACCAAAGCGGCGGTAATCCATTTACTGCAATCCGCAACAGGCGCCCTTGTTTTTATTTTAAATTCCTCACCCATTTCTTTTTGGTATATAATTTTACCATCCTTATATATGAGGGCGACAAAATCATTGCCCAGCGCCTTTTGGTTGGCTAATAATAGTTTTTCCACCTCAGCAAAATTGTATTGGCTTTTACCAATAAGACAGAGTAGCGCAAAACATAATAGCAGCATGAACTTACGGCAGTAAGCTTTGTATTTATATGACATAATTTCCTTCATTTTATTTTGGATAAAGATTTGATATTAATGAGAATAAAAATTAAAGTTATTTGAAATTTATTAATCAAAAACAGGCGTTGTATTATTTGCGGTAGTGAAGTACTTTACCTGCAATTAATTTAGCGGAAAAGTAAGAAGGCATTTCTAAACGAAAGGTTTGTTTTTAGGAGAAGCAAGGATACCATAATTTATGCAGGTAAGGTGCAAATTGGTGTTCACTATTATTCCGCCGCGGCGGAAGATATATTGGTAGAAAAACAGATTTAAAATTTCTAAAAGTCCGCCAGTTGGCGGACGTGATATAAAGAATTTAGGCACAGTGGGATATTTTAAAACCCTTGGAATGTTATCACGTCCGCCGCAG
>JANOTW010000291.1:0-1648 GCA_031416575.1 Ferruginibacter sp. | reverse complement strand
TATCAAAATGATACTGGTAGCAGCTTTGCGAATAAAACACCTAATCCTATAATTTTTATTTAAACATTAGTTTTTAATATTTAACGATGCGATGATCGCCCTAAAACTTTCCAAACCAGCCTCCAAATTTTCCACAATATCCAACGCCAATTCATCCGGGTCAGGCAGATTATCCAAATCTGCCAATGATTTATCTTTTAGCCAGGTAATATCCAAACTTGTTTTATCCCTGGCGATGATTTCATCATAAGTGAATTTTCTCCAGCGGCCTTCCCGATTTTCCGCACTGAATGTTTCTTTTCGTTTATGCCTGTTAGTTGGATTGTAACAGCTAATAAAATCTTTAAGATCATCCAGCTTTAATGGATTTTTCTTTAGGGTATGATGTATGTTGGTCCTGTAATCATATATCCATACTTCTTTTGTCCAGGGGTCTTTGCTGCTGGGCTTGCCATCCCAGAACAACACATTCGCTTTTACACCATTAGCATAAAAGATACCTGTTGGCAAACGCAGGATGGTATGCAGGTTTGTGGTTTCTAATAACTTCTTTCTTACGGTTTCGCCTGCACCGCCTTCAAACAATACATTGTCTGGTAAAACTACCGCAGCCATGCCCGTTGTTTTTAGCATGGATTTTATATGCTGTACAAAGTTGAGTTGTTTGTTACTGGTGGTAACCCAAAAATCCTGGCGGTTATAGGTGAGGTCTTCTTTTTCCTGTTCGCCTTCTTCGTTGGTGAAGGTCATGCTGCTTTTTTTACCGAAGGGTGGATTGGCCAGTACATAATCGTACCGGGTTTCGGAAGCCGCAATTAATGAATCGTTGGGAGAAATAAAAATGTTTTCGCTGTCTATATCGCCGATGTTGTGCAGGAACAAATTCATCAATGCCAAACGCCTGGTGCCTGCTACAATTTCGTTGCCGAAGAAAGTTTTATGTTTCAGGAATTCTTTTTTGGCTTTGTCCATATCAGGGCTGTCTGCTATCCAGTCATAGGCGGCTAAAAAGAAACCGCCCGTGCCACAGGCTGGGTCAGCAATGGTGCGCATGGGCCCGGGGCGCAGGCATTCCACCATGGCTTTTATGAGTGGCCTTGGGGTAAAATACTGGCCGGCGCCGCTCTTGGTATCTTCCGCATTTTTCTCCAGCAGGCCTTCGTAAATATCGCCTTTGTCTTTTACACCCATCAGCACCCATTGCTCTGCATTTATGAGGGCAATGAGTTTGTACAGCTTGGCAGGGTCGGTTATTTTATTCTGGCTCTTGGTAAATATCTGGCCCAGTATTCCTTTTTCTTTTCCCAGTTCACGCAGCAGGTTATTGTAATGAACTTCTAATTCATCTCCGCTTTTATTGGTTAGTGTTTGCCAATTATATTTTGATGGGATAGGCATCTTGCGGTTATGCGGAGGCCTGCTGTATTCATCTGCCATTTTTAAAAACAGTAAATAAGTAAGCTGCTCTAAATAGTCACCATAGCCTACGCCATCATCACGAAGGGTGTTGCAGAAGGCCCATACTTTACTTACTATGCCGGAGGTGTTTACTGTATTGTTGTTGCTCATTTTGTCTTTTCGTTTTTGGGATTAAAGAGTCATTTTCCCAATTCTTTGGGTTGTTAATAATATATTCAGAAATGTTATG
>JANOTW010000290.1:0-29006 GCA_031416575.1 Ferruginibacter sp. | reverse complement strand
GGTTTTATTTGATGACCAAATATACAACTTAATTAATTGGTTATCAAATAATTATGCCTTATTTTAATAGCATTGGTGGAGACACCAGCCAGGGAAAACAGCCGTGGCCGTTGTCCTCCCCGGCCACAGCCTTAAAACATTAGCGAAAATTGAAATGCAGCCAGGATTTTAAATGTTAACGGCATCAAATGAAGACATCCCCCTACCTGCCGAAGATGGTGACACTGATAAAATGTAGTAACATATTTTGAACAGGCAATTATAGTAAATTAAATAGTAATAAAGCCTCCTTGATTAAATTTATTTTATGGTGAATACTTTAATTGTTATGTTTTAATTTTGAATTTAATAAAACGGTTGTCAGTCATAACAATCCAATCAACTTTCATCCATGCAGGATATAGAACCTTACTACAACTGGCGGCACTTATACACTGCAGAAGAAGATCGGCAATCACCCTTTTTTGGCCGTACTTACAGCGAGTTTGAATTTACACATACCGTTTACAATTACTATATACATCCGCAATGGGATGAGTTTGGTTCCCGTACTTTGTATATGAAGATATTATATGCGGATTATGAACAAAATTTTGCTATTATAGAATTGATAGGCGAATGGAACGACGCCATAGAAAACGATATTATGACACTCCGCAGGGATGTAACCGATCTCATGTACAAGCAAGGCATCACCAAATTTATTTTAATAGCGGAAAATGTGTTGAACTTTCACAGTAGCGATGATAGCTACTACGAAGAATGGAGAGAACAGGTGGGGGATGATGGTGGTTGGGTGGTAATATTGGATATGCCCCAACAAAGCCAATATGATTTTAAGAAGGCCCGGCTTACCAACTATGTAGCCTTAATGGATTTTCCACAATGGCGCACATTGAAGCCTGATATTGTCTTTCAGCAGATAGATAACTGGATAATTCACCAAATTATATAAGGCGGAAAAATAGGATTGTTTTAATTAATGGCATCGTTTGCGCAATATTTTTCAATAAAATATTTTTTTGAATGTTCCTTACGTAATTTTGTCATTCCAAAAAATTAACATCTTCTTTATGACCTGGAAAAACTTCTTCGCTTCTTCGGTAGGAAAAAAAATCACCATGGGACTTACGGGTTTTTTTCTAATTTCCTTTTTGATCGTTCACTGCGGTATCAATTCAATGATTTTTTTTAATGATGATGGCGAAACGTTTAATCATTGGGGTCATTTAATGGGATCAAACCTTATCATCCGCACCATGGAGATAGGGCTATTTGTGTTCCTGTTGTTACACGTTGTACAGGGCCTCATTTTATGGAAGCAAAACAGTGGTGCCCGGCCTGTTAAATATATAGTCAACAAACCCCAGGCCAACAGTAAATGGTATAGCAGGAGTATGGGTTTGCTGGGTACATTGATTTTGATTTTCCTGATCTTGCACCTGTATCATTTCTGGACTCCATCCAGGTTTGGGGGTTTAGCGAATATACGCCCCCTGGAAGAAACTACACTGGGTACCTATAACAACCAGGAGGTACATAATTTATATAAGGAAATGCTATTTGTCTTTCAAAACAATTTATTAGTGGTGGTTGTTTACATATTTGGTGTAACCTCTTTGTGCTGGCATTTATTACATGGGTTTCAAAGCGCCTTCCAAACTTTTGGACTAAATCATAAAAAATATACGCCCATCATCAAGGCCTTGGGTGTGGGCTATTCAATCATTATTTGCCTGCTGTTCGCATTAATGCCGGTAGCTATTTATTTAAACTGGATATACTAAGTACTCAGACTTGGTATCAGGACTGTTACAATATAAATTATTCATCTAATTAGCAATACTATGGCTTTCGATTCAAAAATTCCCAAAGGCGAAATGAATGAAAAGTGGAATGATTATAAAGGGCATGTAAAATTGGTAAATCCCGCCAACAAGCGCAAGCTGGAAGTGATTGTAGTTGGTACCGGTTTGGCAGGTGCGTCCGCTGCTGCTTCATTGGGGGAGATGGGATATAAAGTAAAGGCATTTTGTTTCCAGGATAGTCCGCGAAGGGCGCACAGCATTGCTGCCCAGGGAGGTATCAATGCGGCTAAAAATTATCAGAATGACGGGGACTCTGTTTATCGCTTGTTTTATGATACCGTTAAGGGCGGGGATTACAGGGCCAGGGAAGCCAATGTGCATCGCATGGCCGAAGTGAGCAGCGCAATTATTGATCAGTGTGTGGCGCAGGGCGTTCCCTTTGCAAGGGAATATGGTGGGTTGTTAAGCAACCGTAGTTTTGGCGGTACGCAGGTGCAACGAACTTTTTATGCGGCGGGACAAACCGGGCAGCAATTGCTATTGGGTGCATACAGTGCCCTGGAAAGACAGATCGCTTTGGGTAATGTAGAAATGTTTGCCCGGCATGAAATGTTGGATGTAGTGATGATTGATGATAAGGCAAGGGGAATTATAGCCCGTAATTTAGTGAATGGCGAACTCGAAAGGCATTTCGGCCATGCCGTACTGTTATGTAGCGGCGGGTATGGAAACGTATTTTATTTAAGCACCAATGCGATGGGCAGTAATGTAACCGCTGCATGGAAAGCGCATAAAAAAGGCGCATTTTTTGGCAACCCCTGTTTTACGCAAATTCATCCAACCTGTATTCCGGTAAGTGGCGATTATCAAAGCAAGCTGACACTGATGAGTGAAAGTTTGCGGAATGATGGCCGTATCTGGGTACCTAAAAAGAAAGACGATAACCGTAAAGCGATTGATATACCGGAAGAAGAAAGAGATTATTACCTGGAGAGAAGGTACCCTGCTTTTGGAAACCTGGTTCCCCGTGATGTAGCCTCCAGGGCCGCTAAGGAAAGATGTGATGAAGGATACGGTGTAGGCACCACGAAGCTGGCGGTCTATCTGGATTTTAAGGATGCGATTGTCAGGTATGGAAAAATAGAACAGGGAAAAAAGGGGGATACGGATGTAACGGAAGCGGATACCATAAAATCTGGTAAAGCGGTAGTGGAAGAAAAATACGGTAACCTGTTTGAAATGTATGAAAAGATAACCGGTGAAAATCCATACGATATGCCCATGAGGATCTATCCTGCCGTGCATTACGTGATGGGGGGCCTTTGGGTGGATTATGAATTACAAACAACCGTAAAAGGATTGTATGCTTTGGGCGAGGCCAACTTCAGCGATCATGGCGCTAACCGCCTGGGTGCATCCGCGTTAATGCAGGGTTTGGCGGATGGTTACTTTGTAATTCCATACACACTGGGCAATTACCTGGCAGATGAAATCCGTACGCCTGCAATTCCTACCGATCATCCTGCGTTCGCTGAAACAGAAAAATCAGTGAGTGACAGGATCAATACATTGATGAATATTAAAGGAAAACAAACCGTAGAAAGTTTTCACAAACGGCTTGGCAAGATCATGTGGGAGAAATGCGGCATGGCCCGCAATGAAAAAGGGTTGCAGGAAGCCATTGTGGAAATTCAGCAATTGAAAAAAGAATTCTGGAGCGATGTGCGTGTACCCGGAGACGTGAACAATATGAATCCGGAGCTGGATAAAGCGGGCAGGGTAGCAGACTTTATTGAACTGGGCGAACTGATGTGCAAGGATGCGTTAAACAGAAATGAAAGCTGTGGCGGGCATTTCAGGGAAGAGAGCCAGACAGAAGAAGGCGAAGCAAAACGAGATGATGAAAATTTTAGTTTCGTATCTGCCTGGGAGTATAAGGGGGAAAGCGAATGGCAGTTGAATAAAGAGCCGCTGGAATTTGAGATTGTGAAACCTACACAACGTTCGTACAAATAAAAATGAGTGAGACACTTATCATAAAAAATTTTGGGCCGATAAAGGAAATGTCTTTTGAATTTAAAAAGATAAATATTCTTATAGGTGATCAGGGGACTGGAAAGAGTACTGTGGCTAAAGTTATTGCTGCAATAACTAGCATGGCTGATGGAGATTCAACAACCTTGGGAGCAATAAAGACATTATCTCGAAATGACTATGGTACAATTATCCATTTTTTATCCCATTTAAAAGTATATAATATAGATCAGTATTTACACACTGATACTTTTATACACTACCAAAATGAAAAATTGGATTTTTTATGCAAAAATCATAAGACAATTCTCAAAAATGGGAACAGCCAAATTTCTTCCTACCAAGGTGATATGTATGATGTAACGTTTATTCCAGCCGACAGGGCTGCTGTAAATTTATTTACAAATGAGGTATTGTTAAGTTTTAATGAACTTGAGGCGGATCTTCCACCTTACTTTATAAGGTTTGCTAGATTGTTTAGCAGATTTAAAAAGCGAACACCAGAATTTGATTTTTCAAATTTATTAGGTATTAAATATCAATATAAAAACGAAAGGGATATTATTGTTTTGCCCAACGGAAAAGAAATAGATATTAAAGAGGCTTCAAGTGCGTTACAAACTAATATCTCTTTACTGGTAATAGTTTCTTATTTCGAAAAATATGCAGAGAGAGTGGCAAATATGAATACGGAGTTAAGCATTTTAATAATTGAAGAACCAGAGTTAAATTGTTTTCCAACTCTTCAAAATAAATTAATAAAGTACATTATTTATTGTTTGGCGAATAGTGATAAAAAATTCCCTCAAAGAACTTTGATTACTACCCATAGCCCTTATATTCTTACTTCTCTTAATAATCTAATGTATGCTTATGAAGTTGGCCAAACAAACAAGGTAGAAGCCAATAAAATAATTGATAAAAAGTATTGGGTTAATCCAACAGGTGTTGGTGCTTACAGGCTTTTAATAGATGGGACTTGTGAAGATATTGTAAGTGAAAATTTAATTAAAGCTGAAAAAATTGACGAAGTTTCGGGCTTTTTAAATGAGCAATTTGATAAATTGTTAAACATTGAATTTGTACAAAAATGAGCTTGATACCGACAAGTTGTATAGAATTTAAGGACAAAAGAAAGATATGTGTTGCTTTTGAAAATGGGAAAAAATATGAGTTAAATAATGCATCTGGTGTTACGATAAGAAAAGTGAAAGTGGATAAATGTTTGTCACAAAATGTTGGAGAAAAACGATGTGATTTTTTGATGGACTCGGATGATTTGAAGAGAGTATATTTTATTGAATTAAAAGGGGGAGATTTGAATAAAGCGGTTAAACAAATTTATTCAACAATCCTGTATTTAAAAGTTGAGTTTAAGGGGTATAGAATTGAGGCAAGGATAATTGGGAGCAGGGATGTGCCGGGATTTAAAAACATACCTGATTACAAGAGGCTGGCTGGCGAAATATTGCCAACTAATGGTAAAATAGAAAGGGGGACTAATAACATTTATACAGAAATTATTTAAGTATGGAACATCACAACATGAAAAGAATGATAAAAAAAGACATTGTATTTGAATTAACGCCGTGTACTATAAATTTATAGTCGGTCAAAATTTTCTCTATTGTGTAGAAACACAACCATGAAAGTAAGCGGGTTCACTTTTGTAAAAAATGCAGTAAAGTATGGTTACCCGGTGGTGGAATCCATACAGTCAATCCTGCCGGTGGTGGATGAAATGATTGTTAGCCTCGGAGATTCTGAAGATGGCACCAATGATTTGATAGCAACTATCCAATCTGATAAAATAAAAATTATTCATTCGGTTTGGGATAAAAATTTACGGGAAGGTGGCAAGGTACTGGCGGTAGAAACGAATAAAGCGATGAACGCAACTGCAGCGGATGCTGACTGGCTCTTTTACATACAGGCCGATGAAGCGGTGCATGAAAAATACCATGCGGTAATTCTGGATGCCATGCAAAAATATAAAGATGATCAACAGGTGGATGGTTTGTTGTTTCACTATCATCATTTTTATGGCAGTTACCGGTTTATTGGTGATGGCCGAAAATGGTATTCCAAAGAGATCCGTGTGATAAGAAATAATAAAAGCATTACAAGTTTTAAAGATGCCCAGGGATTTAGATTGGATGACGGAAGAAAATTAAGGGTTAAATTAATTGATGCCTATATTTATCATTACGGCTGGGTCCGCAACCCGGTTACCATGTTTCGGAAATATAAAGATTTCGGGCAGTATTGGGTTCCAAAAAATGAACATGATAAATGGGCTGGCGAACTGGAAAAAAAAAATACGCAGTTCGATTATTCAAATATTGATTCAGTTACCTTGTTTGAAGGTACGCACCCTTCGGTAATGCAGGACCTGGTAAATAAAGAAGACTGGAAATTTGAACATGATATAAAGAAGAAGAATTTTAAAAATATCAAACACCGCCTGCTTTATTTCTTATCGCAAAAATTTGGCTGGCGGCCTTTTGAATATAGCAATTATAAAAGAATATAATCCACATAGATCAATTTTAATATGGAACATTACAACATGAACCTGACGTTAAAAGTATGGCGTCAAAAAAATAACAAGGCGGCAGGTACACTGGAAACTTACGATGTAAAGGATATTTCCTCTGAGATGTCTTTCCTGGAAATGTTTGACGTGTTGAACGAGCAACTGATTGTATCAGGGGATGATCCAATCGCATTTGATCATGATTGCCGCGAGGGGATTTGTGGCCAGTGTAGTATGCATATAAACGGCAGGGCGCATGGCCCCTGGACGAATAATACTACCTGCCAGTTGCACATGCGTGCATTTAAAGACGGCGATACTATAGTGGTAGAACCCTGGCGCAGCAAGGCTTTTCCCGTAATAAAGGATTTGATTGTTGACCGGACTTCTTTTGACAGGGTGATACAGGCTGGTGGGTTTATCTCGGTAAATACCGGTAATGCGGTAGATGCCAACTCTATACCGATTGATAAAAAAGATGCGGATAATGCATTTATGGCGGCGGCCTGTATCGGTTGTGGCGCCTGTGTGGCCGCATGTGTAAACAGTAGCGCCATGTTGTTTGTGAGTGCGAAAGTTTCTCAACTGGCTTTACTGCCACAAGGTGCGCCTGAAAGGGAATCAAGGGTTTTGAATATGGTGGCGCAAATGGATAAGGAAAGTTTTGGCAATTGTTCTAACACCTACGCCTGCGAGGCCGAATGCCCCAAAGGGATTTCAGTGTCTAACATCGCACGCATGAACCGGGAATATTTACACGCCGGTTTAAGTACGGAATCATAAGCTTTACCTGAACATTCATTATAAACCTTCCATTCAGGAGGGTTTTTTGTTTGCAGTATTCCAAGGTAGCCAACCTTTCTGCGGTTGGCTACCTTTGGTAAGTTTTTGTTGATAATAAGATGCCGGACAAGCAAGCCTGTTGATATGCCGCTACAAATAACGTGGGTAAAGATCCCCAATGGTATTCAGTACAAGTTCCGATTCAAGTGTAACATCGGGATGCCGACAAATACTGTCGGCAAGCGATGCAACGATGCTGCCATGAAATACTTCTGCCCGGACAAAAAATAATTTTGAAATTTCATGCGTTTGCACAAATAGGATATCAGCCTGTTTTTTTAACCGTACCGGGAACTCCAAATGTTAATGAGGAACCATTACCTGTACTCTCCAAAAACCTTTCTCAGTTCATCCGAAATTTCACCCAGTGTACAATAATTCTCCACAGCCGCTACCACCAAAGGCATCAGGTTGATGGCGCCATTGGCCGCATCATTTATTTGCCGCAAACATTGCCGCACTTTTGTATTGTCCCTTTTCGCTTTCAATGCATTTATCCGGTCGGTTTGCACCTGCCGTATGCTGTCGTTGATTTTAAATCCAGGCGTAGTATAGCTTTCCGTGGATTGAAATTTATTGACACCAACGATTATTTTTTCGCCACTTTCAATCTGGCGCTGGTATTCGTAAGCGCTTTTTGCAATTTCGTCCTGCATAAAGCCCTGTTCTATCGCAGGTACGCTTCCACCCATCGCATCTATCTTCAATATTAATTCCCATGCATTGGCTTCCACTTCATTGGTAAGGCTTTCCATGAAATAACTGCCGGCCAACGGATCAGCGGTATCAGGTGCGCCGCTTTCAAAAGCCACTATTTGCTGGGTACGCAATGCTATGCCGGCTGCTGCTTCCGTAGGCAGGCTCAGCGCTTCATCGTAGCCGTTGGTATGCAAACTTTGGGTGCCTCCCAGTACGGCCGCCAGGGTTTGTATCGCCACACGGGTAACATTATTCAATGGTTGCTGAGCGGTTAATGTAGCCCCACCGGTTTGTGTATGAAAGCGCAGCATCATTGCCCTGGCATCTGTTGCGCCAAGCTCTTTCATGATAATGGCCCACATTTTTCGTGCGGCCCTGAATTTGGCCACTTCTTCAAATAAATTATTATGCGCATTAAAAAAGAAGGAGAGGCGTTTGCCAAAAACATTGATGTCCATTCCTTTTTCGATAGCGGCTTTCACGTAGGCTTTGCCGTTGCTTAATGTAAAAGCGATCTCCTGTACCGCAGTACTGCCCGCTTCCCTGATATGATAACCGGAAATGGAGATCGTATTCCATTTGGGAACCTCGCTGGCACACCATTCAAAAATATCCGTGATAATGCGCATGGAAGGTTTTGGGGGATAGATGTAAGTTCCCCTGGCCGCGTATTCTTTTAATATATCATTTTGAATGGTACCTGAAATTTTACTTAGGTCGGCGCCTTGTTTTTTGGCGAGTGCGATATAAAACGCCAATAGGATAAAACCGGTCGCATTAATCGTCATGGAAGTAGTGATATCCTCCAGCCTTATCCCCCTGAACAAGGCTTCCATATCTTCCAGCGAATCGATTGCTACGCCTACTTTGCCCACTTCACCTTCCGATAAAGGATGATCACTGTCGTAGCCAATCTGCGTGGGAAGATCAAAAGCCACACTTAACCCATTAACGCCCTGCGATAATAAATAATGATACCGTTTATTACTTTCTTCAGCAGTACTGAACCCTGCGTATTGCCGCATAGTCCATAATTTACCGCGGTACATATCAGGCTGCACACCCCTGGTAAAAGGAAATTCCCCCGGCAATTCGTTGGTGGGCGTTGGCAGGTCGCTGATAGTATATACTTTCTTTATTTCAATGCCTGAATCGGTCAGCTTCTTTTTCAATGTTTACTGTTTATTGTTTGCTGTTTTTTAAGGCCGAAGATCATTGGTTTTTGGTTAATGCCTAATGGTTGATCGTTATTGGTTTATTGGTTATTGCTGTCTTTTCTTTACAAGTTACCTGCGAGAAATTCATGCGGCGGCAATTATAAAAAACCGAAAACCGAAAACTTTGCTATAATAATTTCTTCACCTCATATTGTATCGCATCCAATACAATGGCGTTTAACTCGGCATTATTTTTCGAACTATATTCCAGGATCAGGTTGCTTAGCTCCCATGCATTGGCCTGTGGCGGCAATGCCGCTGCCAGTTGGTTGATGATAAAAATATTTTGTTCTTTCATTTTGGTAACCGCTTTCCACACTTCAGGATTAATATAAATTTGTTGCGTGATGTTATGCTCATATTCATTCCTGATGGTTTCTACCACTCCTGCCTGTAATTCGGCTGCGGTTAAATCGGTGGAATGCATCCGGGCAACAAGGTTTTTTAATGTGATCCTGTCGGCCAGCAAAGTAAGCCTTTCGTAAGCCTGCAATTGCAATGGGCTATTACCTGCTATGGCAGGCTGTTTTGCCCTCAACTCCCTTCTTATCATTCTCAATTCGGTCATTAAAAAAAATATGAAACCAAAGAGGATGACAGTTGCCATTCCTTGAATTTCTACAGATCCAACTTCAAATAATAACATGTTTTTATTTACAAAAATACGGTAAAGCCCGCCTAATAATTTCCTTCTTTCGCAAAAGGGGGGGAGCTGCCGGTTTTAAATTATTTATACCTTTGCGTAAATAAAAGAAATTCATGGAAACAACAATATTAACGCCAGTCAGTTTAACCCTTCAGGCGGTGGAAGAAATCAGGCGTTTGATGAGCGGGGATGATTTTGATAAAAAAAATTTATTAAGGTTAGGCGTAAAAGGTGGCGGCTGTAGTGGCATGACTTATGTGCTGGGTTTTGACGTGCCAACTGATAAGGATGAGCATTTTGAAATTGAGGGAATCCCTTGTATCATGGAAAAAACGCACGGTATTTATTTAATGGGGATGGAGGTTGACTGGCAGGGAGGTTTGAATAGCAGGGGGTTTACATTTATTAATCCCAATGCAAGCAAGACCTGTGGTTGCGGAACTTCGTTTGCGGTTTAATTTGTAATATTCAGGAAAGGGGAAAGGCGGTAATTGCGCCTTTTCCTTTTTTTATGTAAACCAATTGTACTTGTACGGCACAGGGATAAAAAGGTGGTTGGTATTTTAAAGCTCATGGCCTTTCGCAGTTTAAAGCATCTTTTTTCATATTTTTTGTCCGGGCCAGGAAGCTATGTGGATTCCCGAAAAATCGGGATTTCGCAAATACATTTTTTGTCCAGGCTTTATATCCTTGCTCAACATCGTTGCATCGCCCTCTTGTACCGAAAATCAATGGGGATCATTAATTGTGTTTTATGTTCGAAGCTTCAAATTTCTTCGTCCCGTTAGGGACGAGATGTGGGTAGAAAAATAAGGATACGGTTTGGTTCGTTTCGTAGGAACGTTATGTGCTAGTTGAATAGTATGCTTTAGCCTATTGAATGGTTTTATAAAATGAAATTGTAATGCACACATATCGTTCCTAAGGAACGTAAAAAAAAATCGTATGCCTGATGCTACCGACATGACATCCGTTAGCTAACGGACGAATTAAGTATTTGGCTTAACTAAACGACATTGCCCTTCCCGAAAAATGCCGAAAGGCCGGCACAGGCCGGGATGTTCCAAAAGGGGAGGTCTTATGCCAGTTCAATACCTCAGCCTGAAGAACCGCTCATTATAACGCAATTAAAGTTCCCCATTGGTATTAAGTACAAGAGGGCGATGCAACGATGATGCCATGAAATACTTCAGCCCGGACAACAAAAAATATGGTTGTATAATAGTATGTCCCGATACGCATACGCTATCGGTATTATCAACACAACGATGATGCCGTAAAAAACAAATGCCTGTAAAAAAAAACCTTAAACCCCAAACCGAAAACCCTAAACCGAAAACCCAAAACCCAAAACCCAAAACCCTCTTACTTATCAAACTCATTAGTAAATCCAAGGCGCTTTACGTTTTTCACGCTTTCCATTACTATATCATCCTGGTATTCTTTGTAGGCTTCCAGCTTACCTGCAATGGAAGGATCATATAAGGCTAAAATTTGGGCCGCCAGTATCCCTGCGTTTTTTGCGCCGTTCAGCGCTACCGTTGCTACCGGTACACCGTAGGGCATTTGTAAAATGGATAGCATCGAATCCCATCCATCAATTGAATTGGATGATTTTACAGGTACGCCAATAACCGGCAATATCGTATTGGCGGCTACCATGCCCGGTAAATGCGCCGCACCCCCGGCACCCGCAATGATCACTTTCAATCCTCTTTCTTTTGCTTTGGTGGCATACTCACGTAAACGCTCCGGTGTACGATGTGCGGAGACAATGGTTAATTCAGGTTCTACTTCAAACTGACGAAGCATTTCGGCCGCACCTTTCATGATTTCCAGGTCGCTTTCGCTGCCCATAATAATTCCGACAAGAGGGTTCATGCTTTTTAATTTTACGCAAAGAAAGGTAAAAATCGCAAACCCCGCCGGCTATATTTTTCAAATTATTTTTTACAATACCGACTGTTCTGGCTTAAAAAGGATTCTAATAAAAAAGTGGCTATAATATTTACTCATAATCGTTTACATATTTTAAGAACGGTGCATCACATAAAATTTACTATATTTGACGTTCTTTTATAAATAATGTAGATTAAAATGCACAATTCGTTGAAAAAACTGATTTATATTCTCTACTTCCTGCCGCTTATTTTTCTTTTTGCAAAATGTGAAAACAAATCAAAAGCAACTGCCAATGCTCCTAAATCCGTTCCGCCTGTAGTAGTGGATATTATAATAGCGGAAAAAGTATCAGTTAGCAATACAATTGAAGCCAACGGCACTGTAATCCCCAACGAGTTTGTAGAGCTTCGTCCGGAAGTGAGCGGACGGCTAATTTATTTAAACCTTCCCGAAGGGAAAATGATTGCAAAGGGAACCATAGTTGCCCGTGTAAATGATGCCGACCTGCTGGCGCAAATTTCAAGAAGTAAAGTACAACTGGATCTTGCTCAAAAAACCCTGGATCGTTTAAAGCAGTTGCTGGATGTGAATGGCCTTAACCAGGCTGACTATGATGCCGCACAGAACCAGGTAAATACTTTAAATGCCGATATTGTTTATACCAGGGTAATGGTAGATAAAACCGTGGTGAGGGCGCCCTTTAGCGGAGTGGCGGGTTTAAGGCAGGTAAGCCCGGGAGCTTATGTTACCCCTGCCACTATCATTGCCACCCTGCAACAAACCAACGATGTGAAAATTGATTTTACTTTGCCCGAAATGTATGTGAATGCTATAAAGACAGGCTCCATAATAAACGTGGAAATAGATGACCTGACCAAAGAAAGTGGCAGGGCTATAATTTTAGCGACCGAACCTGGCGCCAATACGGATACCCGGAATTTAAGAGTGAGGGCTTTGTTAAAGGGAACCCGCGCTAATCCCGGCGCATTTGTGAAAGTATATATTGACGCTGGAAAAGGAAGGTCTTCCATAAAAGTGCCTGCCAATTGTATTATTCCCGATGACAAAAACAGCCAGGTAATATTGGTTAAAAACGGGAAGGCCAGTTTCGTAAACGTGCAGACAGGGATAAGAGAGGCAAGTACGGTAGAAGTAACGAAGGGCATTAATGTGGGAGATTCAATTGTGGTTTCGGGTGTGCTTTTTGCCAGGCCCAACAGCGTTTTGAAAGTGAGGGACGTGAAAAAACTATCCGTGTTGACCGGTGGCATTTCGGAAGGGAAATTATGAGGAATAATGGATAATGAAATAATGGATAATTGATAATTGATAATGTGTGATGGATAATGTGTGATGAATTATGAGATGAATGGTAAATAATGAATGGTCAATAGGTGTTGGTGAAATATTGACAATCGGCCATTTACGCTTTATTTGACCCGGCAAAAGAAAATCATTTTTGAGCATAGCGTTTTTAGGATGTATTTTTTATCCGTAACCAATTTTTTAATAATAAAAACTGTAACATTTAGTTGAAATTTGCATTATCAGGCGGTAGTACCCCCGGTAAAACATACATGATAAAGCTACTTGTTGATTCAAAAAAATTATACCCCGTTTTATCTACATGAATATTTCCGAATTTTCTTTAAAGCGACCGGTTTTTGCCACAGTATTAAACCTTACCTTCATTTTGTTTGGGGTAGTTGGTTATACTTTTCTTGCAGTACGGGATTACCCCGCTATTGACCCTGCTGTCATTAATATCAATACATCTTATACCGGCGCCAATCCCGACATTATTGAAAGCCAGGTAACCGAGCCGTTGGAAAAACAGATCAATGGAATACCGGGCATCAGAACGATTTCTTCCGCCAGCACATTAGGCAACAGCAATATAATAGTAGAGTTTGAATTAGGCGTAAACCTGGAAGCTGCGGCAAGCGATGTTCGTGATAAGGTTGGGCAGGCAAGCAGAAGTTTGCCACAGGATATTGACGCCCCGCCCGTGGTTACCAAAGCGGACGCGAACAGTGATTTCCTTTTGGTTCTTGCTGTACAAAGCAGGACCAAGGGTTTGCTGGAGTTGAGTGACTATGCTGAAAATGTATTGCAGCAACAGTTTCAAACCATTCAGCAGGTGAGTTCGGTAAATATTTTGGGGCAAAAGCGAATGGCGATGCGCATCTGGATTGACCCGGATAAAATGACTTCGCAAGGCATATCGTTTACTGATATCAGAACCTCATTGAACAGTGAAAATATTGATTTGCCACCGGGTAAAATTTATGGCGATAATACCGAACTCACCATTAAAACTTTAGGAAGGCTTACTTCCGAAAAAGACTTCCGCGACCTGATCCTGCGTTCAGACAATACGGGTATCATCAGGCTGAGCGACGTGGCCAGGATTGAAATAGGGCCTGAAAGGCTGGAGGAGAGCTGGAAGTACAATGGCTTAAATGCGGTGGGTATTGTATTGATAGCTCAGCCCGGCGCCAACAATATCCAGATAGCCGATGATTTTTATAAAAAGCTGGAAGCGATAAAAAAAACAAACAAATCGGATATAGAAATGAATGTGTTGCTTGATAACACTACCAATATCCGCAAATCAATCAATGAAGTGAAGGATACCCTAATGATCTCCTTTATACTGGTTGTATTGGTTATCTTTTTCTTTTTCAGGGATTGGCTGATTGCCATCCGGCCCATCATAGATATTCCTATTTCTTTGGTGGCTACTTTTTTCATCATGTATATTTCGGGTTTTTCAATCAATGTATTAACCTTGCTTGGTATTGTGCTGGCAACAGGGCTGGTAGTGGATGATGGCATCGTGGTAACGGAAAATATTTTCAGCAAATTTGAAAAAGGAATGCCGATCCGCCAGGCAGCATTGGAAGGCAGCAAGGAAATATTTTTCGCGGTAATATCAACTTCCATGACACTGGCGGTTGTGTTTTTACCGGTTATGTTCCTGGAAGGGTTTATTGGCAGGCTATTCAGGGAATTTGGCGTTACGCTGGCCGCAGCCGTATTAATTTCAGCATTGGTATCGCTTACTATTACACCCGTGCTTAATGTAGTACTGAACAGGAAAAAAGCCGGGCATGGTAAATTTTATAGAAAGACCGAGCCTTTTTTTACAGGAATGGAAAATGGTTATCAGCGTTGGTTAAAGGGCTTTATAAAAGTAAGGTGGCTGGCCTGGGTGGTGGTAGCAGCCTGCTGCGTGATAATAGCATTTATTTTTACAAGTTTACAATCCGAAATAGCCCCGCTTGAAGATAGGAGCAGCATACGCTTTGGCATAACCGCGGCGGAGGGTACCAGCTTCAGCAGCATGCAAAAAATATCGGATGAAATCACCAACTATTTATATGATTCCGTACCGGAGAGGGATTTTGTATTTGTAAGAACACCGGGTGGACCGGGTGGAGGGCCATCGGGCGCTGTAAATACTACCCAGCCGAGGTTGGCGTTGGTAGATCCTTCTTTACGTGAAAGATCACAAACGGAGATAGCCAGCAGCCTGCAAAGCAAAATGCAACGGTTCAATGATGCCAGGATATTTACCATTCAGGAACAAACCATTGCGGTAGGCGCCGGCGCAAGAGGCGGGTTACCCGTACAATTTGTATTGCAAAATCAAGACCTGGATAAACTAAAGGAAGTAATTCCGAAATTTTTAGAGGAAGCGAGAAAGGACAAAACATTCGCTAACGTAGATGTAAACCTGAAGTTTAATAAACCGGAAGTGGAGCTTACGCTGGATAGAATAAAAATAAAGGATATGGGCTTATCATCCCAGGATGTGGTTTCAGCCCTGCAATCCGCTTTCAGTGGCGGAAGGATGGCTTATTTTATCATGAATGGTTACCAGTACCCGGTTATTGCGCAGGTTGACAGGAGCGACCGTACCCGGCCGGAAGATATTGCCATGCTATTCGTGCGTAATAGCCAGGGAGTTAATATTCCGCTCAGTTCGGTAGTAAAACTGGAGGAGAGCAGCAGCCCGGCAACATTATTTCACTATAACCGGTATAAAGCGGCAGCCATTTCCGCCTCACTGGCCGATGGTAAAACGATAGGGGATGGCGTAAAGGCAATGGAGGCCATCGGTAAAAAATTATTGGATGAAAGTTACCAGACTGCTTTGATGGGCCCGTCAAGGGACTATGCGGAAAGTTCCTCCAATATCGCTTTCGCGTTTGTATTGGCGTTGATGTTGATTTACCTCATTCTGGCGGCA
Organism: Ferruginibacter sp.; assembly: GCA_031416575.1. GTDB lineage: Bacteria > Bacteroidota > Bacteroidia > Chitinophagales > Chitinophagaceae > Ferruginibacter. The sequence goes on along the minus strand of JANOTW010000290.1, from coordinate 13,066 downwards.
CAGTTCGAAAGTTTCGTAGATCCCTTTATCATCATGCTTACCGTACCACTGGCAATGGCGGGAGCCTTGCTCAGCCTGTATTTATTCAACCAAACATTAAACTTATTTTCTGAAATCGGCATGATAATGCTAATTGGGCTTGTAACAAAAAACGGGATATTGATTGTGGAATTCGCCAATAAGAAAAGAGCGCTGGGGCTTAATAAAGTGCAGGCGGTACTGGAAGCGTCGCAACAGCGTTTGCGGCCCATTTTAATGACGAGCCTCGCAACTACATTGGGTGCTTTGCCTATCGCCATTGGGCTGGGCGCATCCGCCAGCAGCCGTGTGCCGTTAGGTATTGTAGTAGTAGGAGGTATCCTGTTTTCGCTGGTACTAACCTTATTTATCATACCGGCTATTTATACTTTTTTATCCGGTAAGCACAAGGCGGATGTGGTTGAGGGTTGAGGGTTGGTGGTTGGTTGTTGGTTGTTGGTTGTTGGTTGTTGTTGGTTGGTGATGCTTTACCATAAACAATGATATACGAACAATCAGCGAACAATAATCAAAGAACAAAGAACAACAATCAGCGAACAACGCTCAACGATCAACGATCAACAATCAGCGAACAACGCTCAACGATCAACGATCAACGATCAACGAACAACAAACAACAAACAACGAACAACGCTCAACAAACAACTAGTAACAAGCAACCATCAACATTAAGACAGGATGACAAAAGCGATTCCATATTTTTTTTTACTGATATTATCGTTGGCAGTCAGGGCGCAGGATACATTGCGATTGCCCGATGCCGTTAATATCGCTTTGAAAAACAGCCTGGATATTCAGTTGGCTACAAATGCGGTGGAAGCCAACACCATTTTAAACAATACCGGCGTTGCCGGAGGGTTGCCACTTGTAACCGCTACCCTTAATAATAATGAGCAAATATCCAGCATTAATCAAAAGTTGAATACAGGTGTTATCATCACCAGGGATGCGGCAGCCGTTAATAATTTAAATTCAAATATTGCCATCAGCATGCTGCTGTACAACGGCAACAGGGTAGTGGCTACCAAAGGCCGCCTGGCGCAATTGCAAAAGCAAAGCCAGGAATTGCTCAATTCGCAGGTGCAGGATATTATCGGTTCGGTAATGACGGGTTATTATGATATTGTCCGCCAGCAGAGTTATTTAAAAACCATCGAAAGATCCATAGAAGCATCCAGGCAGCAATTGGAAATAGTGCAAACCAGGCAGGTAGCAGGCATGGCTAATAATGCCGATCTTTTTCAGGCGCAGATTGATCTGAATGCTTTACTACAGGCACAGTTGTCCCAGCAGTTGATTATTGACCAGGCAAAAACAGAACTGCTGCGCCTGCTTACATTGCGCCCTGATTCTGTTATTGCAATACGTGATACGATATTGGTGGATAAAACGATCAGCCTGGACCAGGTGCTAAACAATCTTCACCAGAACCCGGATATCATCGCATCGGATGACCAGGTAAGGATCAATGAACTGATCGTAAAGGAAACCGCATCACTCAGGTATCCTTCAGTAAGGGCCACCACGGGTTATAATTTCAACCGCAACCAGTCAGCGGCGGGCCAGCTTTTACTCAACCGGAATTACGGGCCATCTGTTGGCCTTGCAATTGGTATTCCTGTTTACAATGGTTCCATTTTCAGAAGGCAGCAAAAAGTAGCCGGCATCAATGTGCGCAATGCGGAATTAAGCAGGCGGGTTTTAATGAGGGATTATAGTTCGCAAGTTGTAAAATCCTATCAGTCTTATGCTTTCACCTTAAAACAATTAGAAACCGAACAGCAAAATTATATACTCTCCTCGCAATTACTTGAACTGGTACTAAAGCGTTTTCAGTTTAAGCAGGCAACCATCGTAGAGGTAAAAAACGCCCAGCAAAGTTTTGAGCAATCCGGCTTTAGATTAGTTAATTTAAACTTTGCCGCCAAGTCAGCCGAAATAGAATTGAAGCGGTTGGGGAATCAATTGAGATTGTAACGGTTTAGGGTTTACGGTTTATGGTTGATAGTTTGTGGATGGAACAGACAATCAATGTTGTTAATTAAAGTGTATAGTTTTGAGAAATGCTTTAATGCTGATATTAATGCCCTCCTCATGCAGTATTGTGTCCTTTCAGTTTCAGAACTCCAGCCCCCCAATCTTAGGTGCATTATTTTTATTTTTTTGTCCGGGCAGAAGAATTTCAATTAGGCATCGTTGCGTCGCCCTCGTGTACTGAATACCATTGGGGAACTTTAATTGCGTTATATGTTCAACGCATCAAATTTCTTCGTCCCGTAGGGACATAATATCGGTAGCCAGTAAAAAAAATACAACTCTTCTATTGTCCGGCGTTCAGGAAATATTCGTGTAAGTAAGTCAACAGGGTTTTTGTTTGATGTGGTTAAAAATGGCTTGTAGGTATATTTATCTTTCTGCTCTCCCTGCCGCTGAACTATTAATTTCAATTGATTTGGGTTTTCGTCAAAGTTGAAGGTTGTTTCGGCCAGTGCATATCAGGCCCAAACCGGATCGTATTATGTAACTCTCATCTGGCACAAGCCCCCGCAAACTGCAATGTTACAAAACCATAAATATAAAGTTGTAGTTGACGGGAAAGTGGGTTGGTGCCTTATTTTTATGTAAGGGAAGGATAGTAGCGGTCTTATTAGGGGAAAGTGGCTAATCTATTGATTAAAGGGCATCTCTAAAAACCTTCCTTATCCTCTCCTTTGGAGAGGAATTAAAGGTGAGGTTAAAACAAAAACACAGGTTTTTAGAGATGCCCTAAAGCAATATTTTATAATTAAATATTAAAAGTTAATAAAAATATTTTTCTTGAACCATGACAGATCAGGACAGAAAAGTAAATATTCATTTCTAAATTGCTTATGATTACTAAAAGTAACGAAACTGTCAACGACTCGGTTTCGATTTGTAAAAACTAAAATTGCTTGTTATGAAAAGTGACGATTTTGTAAATCAAAGTCAAAGCTGCTGCTCCGGTTTTCATTCCTTTTCCTTTTATTATGCGCCAATGCTTTGTTTGCGCAAACAAAGCAGGGAAGTGGCGTTGTTAAAAATGAAGGGGACAACCTTTTCAGGGGGTAAATGTCATGTTTAATGTTTCATCTTCCAGCACCACCACTACCACCGATTGTTCGTTCAGTATTAATGTCTCTAAAAATTCAACACTTGTTTTTTAACTTAAATTTTAACCTACTAAAAGATTGCTTATGAAAAAGTTCATGCTTAAAAAGCTGAAGTATTTCTTAATACTTCATTTGCTATTATTCTTCACCTCCGCTGCCTGGGCCCAGGCAAATTCAATCAAAGGGAAAGTTTCAGATGATAAGGGCGCATTACTGCCAGGCGTAACAGTACTGCTAAAAGGAAGTAATAGTGGTACCAGTACCGATGCAAATGGTAACTTCTCGCTGAATGTCCCAAACACCACCGGAACTTTAGTTATTTCTTTTGTAGGTTATAGTCCCAGGGAAGTTCCCTTTAAAAACCTAACCGGCGTTAATGTAACATTAACACCGGATGCCGCGGCTTTGGGAGAAGTAGTTGTAATTGGATATGGCAGTCAGTTGAAAAGAGCGGTAACAGGAGCAGTGCAAACGGTAACAGCCAAAGAGATGCAGGATATACCGGTGTCCCAGATAACACAAAAACTTCAGGGGCGCCTGGCTGGTGTTCAAATTAATCAAACTACAGGTAAGCCTGGCGAAGGTATGTCCGTAAGGATACGGGGACAGTTGTCTGTATCGGCGGGTAGCGACCCCTTGTATGTGATTGATGGCTTCCCCATTACTGGTAATATCGGCGCTATTAATCCGGATGAAATACAGGATATTTCTGTATTAAAAGATGCGGCGTCTACCTCTTTATATGGTTCAAGGGCCGCCAACGGGGTAGTTTTAATTACTACCAAAAAAGGAAGAAAAGGACAAACAAATGTTAGTTTCAACACCTTTGCAGGTTTGCAGCAAGTACCAGACAGAGGCCTGATTCAAATGATGAACGCAGTGGAATTCGCAGAGTTTAAAAAAGAATATTACGAAGATGCGGGGAGGCCTGTACCCGTAGAATTTCAAAACCCATCTGACTATATAGGCAAAAATAACGATTGGTATGGTGCCTTGTTAAGAAGGGCGCCTGTGCAGAGCTACAACCTGACCGTTACTTCAAATACAGACAAACTCAACACTGCATTAGTGGCAGGGGTTTTCAATCAGGAAGGGGTTGTGCTGAATAATGTTTACAAAAGGTACTCACTAAGGTTGAACACGGATTATGCGATATCCGACAAAGTAAAAATGGGATTTAACGTCGCCCCTTCCTATGTTTTCGACAATACACCGAGAACAGATGGGGACAGGGGAACAGGGATTCTGTTTAATGCGTTGCACACCTGGCCGGTAATGCCTATCTACGCCCAAAATGGCGAACTTACTGCGTTCAATCAATTTCCTGGAAGTACAGGTAATATTTTTGCTTACCCAAATTGGGTAAGGGCGGCGAAAGAATTGATAAATGAAACGAAATCTATTAACCTGCTGACGACTGCTTATGTTCAATATCAGCCCGTTAAAGGGTTGGTTCTTAAATCAACATTCAATGTTGAATATTTAGGTTCTAACTTTTTATTTTTTAATCCGTCCACTGCTACCAGCCAGATAAATGTACCTATACCGACACTAGCTGTATCTATCAGGCAAAATACGGGAAACCTGTCATGGTTAAATGAAAACCTGGCCACCTATACAAAAAGTTTCAATGACCACCATATTGAACTGTTAGCGGGTTTGGCCAATCAAAAATTCCGCCAGGTGGTTACCCGCATCCAGGCTGATACATATACTGATGACAGGCTACCTACTATTCAGGGAGCTATCAACATTAACCGCGGAGGTACATTCAATGGAGTGAACGAATGGGCCCTAACCTCTTTGTTTTCCAGGTTGACATATAATTTCAAAGGGAAATACCTGTTTACCGCAGCGGTACGCAGTGATGGTTCTTCCCGTTTCGGGTCTGGCAACCGTTGGGGAACTTTCCCGTCTCTTTCAGCAGGATGGATAATTTCTGATGAGAACTTTTTCAGGACAATCAAAAAAGTATCATTTGCAAAAATCAGGGCCAGCTACGGCGTAATTGGTAATAACAACATTGGTAATTATACACAATACGCCCTGCTTAATAATACAGTAAATTCCGTTTTCGGTAATAATGTGGCTACCGGTGCGGTAGTTACTTCCCTGGCTAATAGTAATTTAGGATGGGAAACAACCAAGCAACTTGATATTGGGTTAGACCTCGGATTGTTCAATGACAGGGTACAATTTACGTATGATTATTACGTAAAAAATACCACTAATTTACTGTATAGTGTGCAGGTTCCACAGGAATCGGGGTTTGGCAATTTCAATGATAACATTGGGGAAATTAAATTTTGGGGACATGAATTTGCCGTGAATACCAGAAATACGATGGGGAAGCTGAAATGGACCACCAATGCGAATATTTCATTCAACAAGAATCGTGTAATATCCCTGGCCAGTGGAATAGATAGGGTATATGGTACTTTTCATATTACCCAGGTGGGCCGGCCATTCGGACAGTTCTATGGCCTTATAGCCGATGGGGTTTACAGAAATGCGGAAGACCTCAGTAAATCCCCCAAAGTTCCCGGACGTTCAACCGTGGGCAGTATTAAGTTAAGGGATATAAATGGGGATGGTATTATAACCAATGGTGGCGACAAAGACGACCGCACAATCATCGGCAGCCCTTTCCCTAAATTCGTTTATGGTATCACCAACACCTTACAATTTGGCAATTTGGATTTTACTATTGTGGGTTCCGGCTCCTATGGGAATCAGGTTCTCGTTCGCCATTTATATAGTACGGCAAATCTGGATGGTGTATTCAATTTAGTAAAAGAAGTAAAGTACCGTTTTCGGTCAGAAGCCAATCCGGGCAAAGGATTTTATGGCACTACCGTAGGGGGTGGTAATGTTACCGGCATTGAAAGAGATTGGATGAACAGTCGTTTTATAGCGGATGCTTCCTATTTTTCCATTAGAAACATAACACTTGGTTATAACATAGGTATTAAAAATAAAGTATTCAAATCCGCCAGGATTTATGCCTCTATACAACAGGTGTATGTGTTTACAAAATATTGGGGTGGGCCAAATCCTGAAACCAGTGCCCAGGGGAATGGACAAGGTGATGGAGGTAATTTGAGCCAGGGGGTAGACCTTTCCAATTATCCCGTTCCACGTACCTATACATTCGGCATTAATATGAATTTTTAAAGCAAACGGTTACAGTAACAGTCATTTTCTAACATTATATTTTATAAAAAATGAAAGCAAAAATCATAATAACCTGCCTGATAGTACTTGCTATGACGGGCTGCAAAAAATTTTTAGACATTGTGCCTGAAACAGCATTGAGCTCAGCAATATTTTTCACAAAGGAGGCCGATTTTAGACAGGCGGTAAATGGCGCTTATGTTCCATTACGTGCTATTAGTAATGATAGGGCATGGCTTCTGGGCGAAATGCATTCCGACAATACCTATTACTACCGTAATATTCTTTTTGGTGCTACTGAACAACAGGAAAATATAGCTGATTTTAGTATTCCTACATTTAATGGTATTACTACCAATGTTCACGTACTCATTCAATACCGCCTCGATTATCAGATCATAGCCCGAACAAATCAAATTTTAGCGAGTATTGATGCCGTGGATTTTCCTGCCAGCTCAAAAAATAATTTAAAAGGGCAAGCCTTGTTTCTCAGAGCCTATGCCTATTTTGAATTAGTAAGGTATTTTGGAAAAGTCCCATTGCATTTAGAGCCGGTTACCAATCGTGCAGGGGCGGCATTGCCTTTGGCGGCCACAGAACAAATTTTTGCGCAGATTATCAAGGATGCAGATGAGGCGACAAAATTGTTATTACCCAAAGCCACCCAGGAATTAGGGCGGGCTACATCAGGCGCTGCAAAAATTTTATTAGCTAATGTGTATATCGTACAAAAAAAATGGGCGGAAGCTGAAACCCTTTTAAAGGATGTAGTTAATAACGGTGGATATTCGTTGATGCCCGATTATAATGATGCCTTTTCTACAACTGCGGGTAACAAGAATAATCAGGAGTCCGTTTTTGAAGTTCAGTTTAGGGAAGGTGCCGAGGGATATAATGGAAGTATAATTTACAACTTTTTACCTCGTCCAATAACAGCAGCCGAATTGCAACCGATTACGGGTACGTCTAATCCACAGCCTCTTTCAGGAGAAGGTAATAATGGACCTACTCCGGATATCATTGCTGCTTATGAAGCTGGCGATAAAAGAAAAGACCTCTCTATTGATTATGTCACACTGAGCGGTAGTTTACGCACAAATAAAGTGTTCCCTTATATAAAAAAGTTTGCCAAACGGCACGCATTGCATGGCAATACCGGTAATAACTGGCCGGTATACCGGTATGCGGAAGTTTTATTGTTTTTAGCTGAAGCATTGAACGAACAAGGCAAAGCCGCCGAAGCTACAACTTACCTCAACATGGTTCGTACCCGTGCCGGTTTGGCCGCTAATGCTTCGGGCGATTTACGTGATGCCATTTATAGGGAAAGAAGGGTTGAATTAGCATTTGAAAACAAACGGTGGTTCGATTTAGTAAGAACAGGCAGGGCAGTAGCGGTAATTACGGCCTATGGCAATAGGGTTAAAGCGAATCCTCTGGCTTATTATTATCCGGATGGCGCCACTCCACCTAACAATGCCTTCACTAATATTGATCTGCTATATGGGCTTCCGGCGGTGGAGGCGGATTTGAGCCCATTTTTTTAATAAAAATTATAAAACTGGTTATATATGGGTAATAGCCTGATTTCAAAAAACTTGCAGGCGGATTTTATACCATAGTGCTAGATGATTTTTCAGAAAGGATTTTAATAACGCTCAAACTATCACTGAAAAAAATAATCGTATAAATAAATTGATAAGCAATAACTTCATTTTATCAATTGATTATTAAACTTTTGCTGAACCATAAAATAACAATGCATCGGTATATTTTATTTTTCCTGGGGCTATGCGGTTTATCAATGTTTTCTTTTCAGCAAAATACCGTACTAAAATTCAGGAAGCAAATGATTGCCGCTGAAAGCGCTGAATCCGTAGGGGTATTTGAGGTAAATGGCGACAACGTGTTGGACATCGTGTCGGGAAGTTACTGGTACAAAGGGCCCGGGTACCTGGAGCGGCATTTAATAGGCCAGGTAGAAAGAATTGACGAATATTTTGACGATTTTTCAACCATTCCATTCGATGTGAACGGCGATGGGAAAACAGATTTTGTAACAGGCGGTTGGTTTGGTAAAACGCTGCGCTGGCGTGAAAACCCGGGAAATGATCAGCAATGGAAACTACATGATATTGCGGTTACCGGCAATATTGAATGTACCCGTGCCTGGGATGTGGACGGGGATGGCGTAGCTGAAATTGTACCAAATACGCCTGGCCAGCCATTAGCTTATTATTCGCTGATAAAGGATAAAAGCAATAAATCTACTGGTCAGTTTGTAAAGACAAAAGTGTCAGAAATACACGGGCATGGTTTGGGGTTTGGAGATATCAATGGGGATGGCCGTGGGGATTTTGTTGTTTCAAACGGGTGGATAGAGGCCCCGGATGACCGGGAAAATAAACCCTGGAAGCATCATCCTGATTTTAATTTAGGGGAGGATGCAAGTGTTCCAATTATCGTGGCGGATATTAATCAGGATGGATTGAATGATCTGATATCAGGGCATGGCCATTCTTATGGCCTTGATTGGTATGAACAAAAACGGGATGGCAAAGTGATTAAATTTATTAAACATCCCATTGACCCCTTCCATTCGCAATATCATACAATGGAATGGGCCGACCTTGACAATGATGGCCGGATGGAGTTGATTACAGGTAAGCGTTACCGTGCCCACAATGACAAAGACCCGGGAAGCAACGACCCTATCGAACTTTGCTATTTTAAATGGAATGGGGAATCATTTACCAAAAACGTTATTAGTAATGGCCCATTGGGAGAGGGCAAAGGCACAGGCATTTATTTTTCTGTTGCCGACCTGCACAATACGGGAAGAAAGGATATCATCGTAGCAGGAAAAGACGGGTTATATGTTTTTTTTAATGAGGTTCCGTAATGTCAAAAGTCCTTACCTTTCGGAGTTATTAGTGCATGGTTTTTTATTTTTTTTTGTCCGGGCTGTGAAGCATTGGGCATCATCGTTGCATCGCACTCTTGTACTATATACCATTGGGCAACTTTAATTGCGCTTTAAATTAAAATACATCTATTGTACATGCTATTTCCAACGCTTTTAGGTATCAGTCAAAAAATGAGCTGGCCGCAGAACTCCCCGCTAACCAGCGGGGTTGGGGGTAAGCAAGCCTGTAATCATTTGGTAAAAAGTACAGCGGATTTAATTTCAGAAAACTTTACCTGTATCATTATACAAGTATTAAAAATTGTTGAGGTTCGCAAATTAATCCTCCGGGGCGGATGAATATAAATAGCAGTGGGTAAAACCCATGGTTATTCATATTATGTTTCAACAATCCGCCGCGGCGGGCATAAGCCCCGAATGGCGGGGTTGACTGTCAACTTAAGTTTAATGAGCAAATATCAATGCCATGTATCCGGCTTTAAACTCCGTAGGAGTTACCGCTTTGTAGCACTAATCATGCAAAACATCTGCTCCGTAGGAGCAACCCTACGGCAAGTGGGGCGTACCTGCGGCACGCATGCACTTTATTTGCATTTGCTAGCTCCGATGGAGCTAAGCTGATTTAATAATTAAGCGGCTGTTAAGTTGTCGCATATGTCCGCTGCGGTAGTTTGTTAAAACTGAAACTTTTCATCCCCGCCCGCTGACCAGCGGACGTGGCTATTCAAATTGAATCCGCCGCAGCGGATGTTACCTGATGATTTTAATTTGCGAAAGATCAGGAGTACTGAAATTGAGTAAAGTTTAATTTTTTTCATAAACCATTTAAGTAATAATTATTTTATATGAAAATGTGCCAGTATCAATCCCTCAAATTAATTGTAGTATTTTTTGGCTTTATCCTATTGGGAAATTCCTGTAGCCGGAAGGATGAAGACAAAAACGTAGTAGTGTCAAAAATTGATAAACTTAAGTTGCCAACAGGTTTCCATGCTGAGCATTTATATAGCCCCGGCGAAAATGAACAGGGCTCCTGGGTTGCCATGGCTTTTGATGACAAGGGCAGGATGATTGCCTGTGACCAATATGGCTTTTTATACCGCATCACTATTCCCCCCGTTGGTTCAGATACCGCCACATCAAAAGTAAAAGTAGAAAAACTTGATGTTCAGATTAGTGGTGATACCGCTAAGCTCAAGATAGGCTATGCGCATGGCTTACTCTATGCATTCAACAGCCTGTACGTAATGGTGAATGATGAGGGCGATACCTCCCTTACCCGACGAAGCGGGCTGTACCGTGTAGAGGATACCGACAAGGATGACCAGTATGATAAAATCACTTTAATTAAAAGGCTGGAAGGCGAGGGGGAACATGGCCCTCATACTGCCGTGTTATCACCTGATGGAAAATCAATTTATGTGATAGCCGGGAATTTTACGAAGATCCCGGCAATGGATGTTTACAGTTCACCTGCCAGCCGGGAATTAGACAACCTCCTTCCTTTAATCAGGGATCCCAATGGGCACGATAATGTTGTTCATACACACGGGGGATGGATTGCCAAAACGGATTCATCAGGCTCAAAATGGGAGTTGGTCGCTTCAGGGTTTCGCAATCCATTCGACCTTACGTTCAATGATGCCGGTGATATGTTTACTTATGATTCCGATATGGAATGGGACTTCGGGACACCCTGGTACCGCCCTACCCGTATTTGTCACGTAACTAATGGCGGCGAATTTGGATGGCGCCCCGGAACAAATAAATGGTCCCCCGCCAACGCAGATAATTTGCCACCGGTAATAAATGTTGGGCAAGGTTCGCCAACCAGTTTTTTTAGCGGGCAAAATGCACGTTTCCCGGAGAAATACCGCAAGTCTTTATTCGCCTTTGACTGGAGTTTCGGAATTATCTATGCTATTAATATGGAACCCGATGGAGCATCTTATAAGGCGAAGGGGGAAGAATTTGTTTCTGGCACGCCATTGCCGCTAACTGATGGTATCATAGGCCCCGATGGCGCAATGTATTTCCTGACCGGCGGCCGCAGAATTGAATCCGACCTGTACCGCGTTTATTATGGCGATAACAAAGCCAATACACAAACCCTGCCTGCAGTAGTAATCAATGAAGAACAAAATATCCGCAGAAAACTGGAAGAATACCATGGGATACCAAAAGCCGGTGCTATAGATTTTGCCTGGCCTTATTTAAAACATAGTGATAGGTTTATACGTTTCGCAGCACGGATTGCAGTTGAGAGCCAGCCGGTAAATCAATGGCAGCAAAAGGCATTGGATGAAAAAGACCCGGTTATTTTAACGCAGGCCATCATTGCGCTGGCACGGCTGGGAAATAAGAGTTTGAATGCCCCGGCGTTGAAGTCACTTATGGGTGTAAATTATGCACAGCTCTCAGAATCGCAGCAACTGGATTTTGTACGTGCTTTCGAGTTGGTATTATCCCGCACGGGACTGCCTGATGCAAATCTAAAGGCTCAGGTTGCAGCTTATCTTAGCCCTCAGTATCCTGCAAAAACCAATGACTTGAACCGGCAACTAAGCAAGGTACTGCTCTACATTAATGCGCCACAAGCCGTAGAAAAAACCATGGCTTTGCTGGCTGTTGCCAAAGATGATAATTCCGTGCAAAACACACTCACACAGTCTTCAGATCTTATCATGAGAAACCCGCGGTATGGATTGGATATTGCCACAATGCTTTCAAATGTGCCGCCTGCGCAGCAAACATTTTATGCAACAGCTTTAAGCCAGTCTAAAACCGGCTGGACACCTGAACTACAGGAAAAATATTTTCAATGGTTTTATGGCGCTTTCAAATATAAAGGGGGGCACAGCTTTATTGGCTTTATTGATAAGGCCCGTAAAAACGCCCTTGCAAATGTTGATACGGTCCGGTTCGCACATTTTAATACTATGTCCGGGGATTCTTTAGTTCGGCGTGGCGGCATCTATGTGGCCGATGCATTTGAGCAGCCTAAGGGCCCTGGAAGAAGATGGACAATGGAAATAGCCATGCCTGTAGCAGACAGTGGAATTACAAACCGGAACTTTGAACAGGGAAAAGCAATGTACGCAGCTTCGCTTTGCATTTCCTGTCACATGATGAATGGTGAAGGTGGTGTGGCTGGCCCCGATCTCACTCAATTGGGTACACGCTTTTCTTATAAAGACATGCTGGAGGCGATCATTGATCCCAATAAAACAATTTCAGACCAGTATGGGGCCACTGTTTTTTATCTAAAGGAAGGTGGTTCCGTGTTGGGCAGGCTAATTAGCCAGGACGATGATAAATATATTATTTCTCAAAATCCATTTGCACCACTTACCACAAGGGAATTGCTGAAGAAAGATATTGTACGCACCATGCTTTCCGAAGTTTCTCCCATGCTTCCGGGCATGATTAACCGGTTAAACGCGGAAGAATTAAAAGATTTGCTGGGTTATCTTAAATCTGGCGGTAAAAAATTATAGCCTTTGATTTTTTTAAATAGAAAAGCAAACCAGTATGGGGTGCATTCCAAATTCATCCTGCCCTGGGGGCGCAACAATAGCAGTATGCACATTTAATGCAAATGTTGTTTTCAAATATTTTAATAGTGGTGGATAATATAATAATGCTATGCCAAATGCCATATTATGTCGCCCTTACAGGGCTTGGTTTACTTTGTTTTTAACACAGGGCGTTGCCCTGTGCTGGAATGTTTTGCCCTTTCAGGGCTTGGTGGTATTGCTTCATAATTTAAGAGGTTGCCCCCTAAGCCCTGAAAGGG
>JANOTW010000289.1:0-1850 GCA_031416575.1 Ferruginibacter sp. | reverse complement strand
CCCCCCGGGGAAGGTGGTAAACTTCATGATCATATTTAGTTGGTTTTATTTGATGACCAAATATACAACTTAATTAATTGGTTATCAAATAATTATGCCTTATTTTAATAGCATTGGTGAGGACACCGACCACGGCTGTTTGCCCTGGCTGGTGTCCCCACCAGCCAGCGACAATTTGGGATGCACCAGCATAAAAACTAAATAATTAATGTGTTGCTATAAGAGTTACGCAACCAGGTGTTTCAAGGTGATATGAAAGTTGGAAATATCGCTTTAGCTCATTTCAAAAAAATTACACGCATTATACAATTATGAAGTTTAATTTGATACCAGGGTATTTTTATCTTTAAACGCCTTGAACGCTTCTGACAACTCTGCGATTTTGATATTTTGCGCTTCAATTTCGGCCTGTTGTTTTTTTACCATTCTACTTAATTCCTGGGTAGCGGAAATATTCAAGGTAGTGAGCCCTTCGTAATCAACACTGCGAAAATCATTTACCTTCTCGCCATATACAAACACTTTATCAGTCTTTAGATCAGTTGCATTGATCACTACCTGGTATTCTGAAGGTATGGAAACAATTTCAAATTGCCTGGTATCACGTTCAATCATTAATTGAATTTTTTTAGCGGCTTTGCTTAGGTTGTGCTTATTAGTGAAATGTAACAAATAACCTTTGGTAGTTTTTTCAATTTTGCCGGGCACAGCATAAACGTTGGGGATATATCCAACATTGGCAGATACCACCTGGGGATATACTTTTTCCACCTCTTGTGCAATCACTTTTTTAAAAGGTTTATTTCCATACATTATTTTGTCTTTCATCGTATAATCGGTTATTTGCAATGCATTGATTGTTTCCAAATCTTTGGATGAGTTGCTTACTCCCACGATATTTTTAATACGGGCATCAGAGATAGATACAAAACCTTCAGCCATAATATCCCCATGGGACCTGATAGATAATGTAGGATTAAAAAATCCACCATTACCATATCTGGTCCAACTGGATAGAAAAGTATAAGCAACATTAGAATAAACTTCTAGTGGAATATTGGCTGTTCCACCAATACCTAACTTTCCACCCACGAACATGTTGCCGGTTACATCGGCAGCCCCGCCTATTTCTGCAGCGCCTGTTGTTACTAAAGCCCCATTTAAATATTGATTGCCCTGTACTGATAATTTATAACCCGCTACCGGGTTTTGATTGCCTACCGCAACGGCGCCTGTATTGGTATTCATTACTAATCCCCAGCCGGAAACATTTCCATAAATACCGGCAACATCAACATCTTTAACACCCATAAACGCAATAGTCGCTGTATTGCCGGGGTTATTTAGCCACAGCCCCGCGGTAGAATTAACACCGCTGCGAATCCTGATCCTGTCAGCAACATCCATTTTAAAAGCCGGGTTTGTAGTACCTATTCCAAGATTTCCAATATCACTTAATACCATTCTGGATATATTTCCATTGGTTGTGAATTGTAAGCCATTCGGGGTACCAATACGATTGAAGATTATTCCTGAATTAATATAATTGGCCGGATTCCCGAATGTGATACCGGATTCGTTTGCATCCGGGGCAAGTACATTTATATAGCAACTCGTTGAATTTTCAACAATCAACGGAGCTTCTCCGTGGGCAGTAACAGTCCCTGCGCTTCCTTTAAAAATATGCAATGTATTTTCTGGCGCAACTATTCCTATGCCTACCTTTTGACTAAAACCGCCTGCCACAAAAAACAATAGGGTGGTAATAAATGCAATTAGCTTTTTCATGAGAAGTTTTTTTATGTTTTTTATGAATATATAGTTCAGGGATTATTTTTCACCTATCAAGA
>JANOTW010000288.1:0-4483 GCA_031416575.1 Ferruginibacter sp. | reverse complement strand
ATTTATCTATCTGCTGATGGTATATCACCAATGGTTTTTGGGGTATATTGAAATAGTAGACCCGTCAATTGTGTCCGGGCGGCGAAATGCTTAGCCAGGACATAATTGTTTCAAATGGTTGCAAAAAAGCAGCCCTTTACTTATATTAGCTCATAAACCTTCACTATGATCGCAAAAATGCCTTTAGAAAATTTCCTTGTCATTGATATTGAAACGGTATCCTCAAAAAAAGATTTTGAAGCCCTTGATATGGAATGGCAACATTTGTGGGAAGAAAAAGTAATCCGCTCCTTGCCTGAAAATACATCACCAGGCGAATATTATCCCCAGCGGGCGGGCGTTATGGCCGAGTTCGCCAAAGTGGTTTGCATCAGTATCGGTTATTTTAAAAAGGAAAAGGATCATCACCAGTTTAGGGTTAAATCCCTTTTTGGAGAAGATGAAAAGGAATTACTGCAACATTTTGTAAATACCGTTAACCAGTTGGAAGCGATTCACAACCGCTGGAGTTTTACCGGGCATAATATCAAAGAATTTGATATTCCCTTTTTATGCAGGCGGTTATTGATAAATGGCCTTGCCATTCCTTCTTATCTCGATTTTCAGAATATGAAGCCGTGGGAAACCAATATGGTGGATACTTTCCAGTACTGGCGCTTTGGCGACTATAAAAATTATACCTCCTTAAAACTATTGGCCGCTGCCTTAAACGTACCCTCACCCAAAGACGATATTGATGGCAGCATGGTAGGAGATGTCTATTGGAAGGAAAATGATCTTCAAAGGATTGCTATCTATTGTCAAAAAGATGTGGTTACGGTGGCTAATATTATTCTCCGGTTCAAAAATTTGCCATTGCTTTCGGCGGAGCAGGTGATATTTGTAAAATAAAACAGGCACTCATCACGGGAAACTTTTAAGAGTATTGTTATTTTAAAGAATATTTCCTCACCAGGACTTAATATTTTCAAGTATCCTGGCAATTCAATAAATCACTTTTTTTGTTGACCGGCAAAGTATTCCAATTAAGCATTGTTGTGTTATGTTAATCCCGATTTTTATCGGGACTCACTTATACTGCATACCATTGTGGAACTTTTCCCACGTTGTATTATGACCATAATGGCAATTATATATAATCACTCTTGCATTTTAGTATATAAATGGGCTTTATCTTACGATCCTATTAATACAATTTTTTGCTTGCTAACCCCTATGGTTACTGTATTTAGTTCTTTCATAACCTGTATTAAAAAAAATCTTCAAAAAACTTTTCTCTTTCCCTTTGCCATTTCAATTCATCCCCCTACCTTTGCACTCCAAATTAAAAAACGAAAGTTTAAAGTTCTTTAAATATGTCACAGAGAATCAGAATAAAATTACAGTCTTACGATCATAACCTGGTTGATAAGTCGGCTGAGAAAATCGTAAAAACGGTACGTAGTACCGGTGCAGTTGTAACAGGGCCTATTCCTTTACCTACGCACAAGAAAATTTTTACTGTATTGCGTTCTCCTCACGTTAACAAAAAAGCCCGTGAGCAGTTTCAATTGTGTACACACAAGCGTTTGTTAGACATATACACCAGCAGCAGCCGTACGGTTGATGCGCTAAGTAAATTAGACCTGCCAAGTGGTGTAGATGTTGAGATAAAGGCCTGATGAACCTCCCGATTTTATCGGGAAGGCAAAAGGTTAGTTCTTATAATTAAAATATTGAACATCTAACTCCGATAACTATCGGAGCGCTGGATAAAAAAAGATACAATGAAAAGTATTATTGGAAAGAAGATTGGCATGACCAGTGTCTTTGATGCAACAGGCAAGCAAACCGCCGTTACAATCATTGAAGCAGGGCCATGTGTGGTAACACAAAAGAAAACCGTGGAAACAGACGGTTACAATGCACTCCAGATCGCATTTGGCGACAAAAAAGAAAAGCACTCCATCAAAGCTGAGGTAAATCACTTCGCCAAAGCTCAGACATCCCCCAAAAAAGTAGTAAAAGAAATACGCGATTGCGAATTAACCCAGGCTGTTGGCGAAACCATCACTGTTGACATTTTTGCCGAAGGCGATAGTGTTGAAGTAGTAGGTACCACTAAAGGAAAGGGTTTCCAGGGTGTTGTAAAGCGTCATGGTTTTCATGGTGTGGGCGGACAATCTCATGGCCAGCATGACCGTTCAAGGGCTCCGGGTTCTATTGGTAACTCATCTGACGCTTCAAGGGTATTCAAGGGAATGAGAATGGGTGGACGTATGGGGCAGGATAGAGTGATGATGAAAGGATTGAAAGTAGTAAAGATTTTTTCTGAAAAGAATTACATATTAATTAGTGGTTCCGTACCGGGCCACAATGGTTCAATCGTTTTAATACAAAAGTAAGTAACACTTTTGCGTTTCTGACACAACATTAATTTGAATAATCATGCAAGTAGATATTTTAAATATAGAAGGCGCTAAAACAGGCAGGACCATTGAGTTGCCTGAAGAAATTTTCGGTGTGGAACCTAACAATCACGTTGTTTACTTAGCTGTTAAGCAATACTTAGCTGCTCAGCGTCAGGGTACGCATAAAGTAAAAACCAGGGCTGAAGCAAATGGTTCTTCCAGGAAATTAGTTAAGCAGAAAGGAACCGGTGGCGCACGTAAAGGTAACTTACGTAGCCCTATCTATAAAGGTGGTGGTTCTATCTTTGGACCAAAACCACATCTATACGGTTTTAAATTGAACCGTAAGGTAAAAGACCTGGCTAAGATCAGTGCTTTAAGTTTTAAGGCAAAGGAAAATGCGATTGTGGTGGTAGAAGATGTAACAATGGATGCGCCGAAATCAAAGCAATTCGCTGGTATTTTAAAGAGACTGCAGTTAACTAATCATAAAATATTGTTTGTTTTACCGGAAGATAGCGAGAACGTTTACATGAGTTTAAGAAATATCCCTGGCGTACAGGGTACATTGTTAAGCGATGTAAATACTTATGATATCGTAAATGCAAACGTGATAGTTTTTAGTGAAAGTGTAGCTAAAATATTTACTGAAGAAGAGGAAGCTGTAGAAGCATAAAATCAATTAGCTAATTAGTTAACGTGCAAACGTGCTAATGAAGAAGAATAAAAAAGTTAACAAAGTTTCAATTAGCAAATTAGCTAATTAGCAAATTATCAAATTAGAATTATGAAACTGTCTGAAGTTTTAATAAAGCCGGTGTTATCTGAAAAGATAAATAAGCAAACTGAGAAAATGAACCGTTATGCTTTTGTGGTAGGCAGAAAGGCTAACAAACTGGAAATTAAAAAAGCTGTAGAAGCGTTTTATGGTGTACAGGTTACCAATGTTAATACATCAGTAACGCCGGGTAAAGCTAAATCGCGTAATACAAAAGCTGGTGTGGTTAGTGGCCGTAAGCCTGCTAAAAAGAAAGCTTATGTAACAGTGGCTGAAGGCGAAACAATTGATTTATACGGAACGGTATAAACCGCGGTGCCCGGGTAAAGAGGAGATTAATAAATTTATTAACGGATGGCATCAACTGCCGCGAAAGTTGAAATAAAAATAGTTTATGGCACTTAGAAAATACAAACCGACCACAGCAGGTACACGTTGGAGAATTGGTAATGCGTATGCAGAGATCACTACCAACATTCCTGAAAAAACCTTGCTTGAACCGCAAAAGAATACTGCTGGCCGTAACTCACAGGGTAGAAGATCGATGCGCTATATGGGTGGTGGAAATAAAACCATGTATCGTTTGATTGATTTCAAAAGAGATAAGAAAAATATTCCTGCTATTGTAAAAAGTATTGAATACGATCCAAACCGCACCGCATTCATCGCATTGTTGAATTATGTGGATGGTGAAAAACGTTACATCATCGCACCGAATGGATTACAGGTAGGCGCAACCGTAATGAGTGGTGATAATATCGCCCCTGAATTGGGTAATGCCCTGCAATTGAAATTTATGCCTTTGGGTACCATGGTGCATAACATTGAAATGCAACCTGGCCAGGGTGGAAAATTAGTACGTAGTGCAGGTGGCAGCGCCCAGTTAGCGAACAAGGAAGAAAAATACGGTATTTTAAAAATGCCAAGTGGTGAGTTAAGAAAAGTATTGATCAATTGTTATGCGACAGTAGGTGTGGTAAGTAACAGCGATCATAACCTGGAGAGTGCGGGTAAAGCTGGTAGAAACAGGTGGAAAGGTGTAAGGCCAAGAACCAGGGCCGTAGCGATGAACCCGGTAGATCATCCGATGGGCGGTGGTGAAGGTAGGGCTTCCGGTGGCCACCCACGTAGCCGTACAGGTAAGTATGCGAAAGGACAGGTTACCCGTACAAGAGGCAAGGGATCAGATAAAATGATAATCGTTAGAAGAAACGGAAAGAAGATCAGTAATAAATAAGTAATCAATCATTGTTAAAATGTCCTGGTGTTGAACCGGGAAAATAAACAGAAAAAATAATAATATGGCTCGTTCGGT
>JANOTW010000287.1:0-4032 GCA_031416575.1 Ferruginibacter sp. | reverse complement strand
GGCGGAAATCAATACCTAATATTTTTTCGCCAGACTGCAAGCCGGAAATTGTTGCAGAGTTTAAAAGATTTTCAGGGCTTGAGGTAGAATACTTGTCTAAAGTATTTCCTGCAAGCGCATAAAAGGTAATTCCAGCGGGGTTATTAATGTTGCTTTTAAAAGAAAGAGATACAGCATCAGATGTATTGTCTTTTATCAAAGACTGTTCTTTTTGGCATGCAGCCAAGGAAATTGAAAGCATGACGAAAGCTCCAATCTTTCCAAATGTGATTTTTTTCATTTTTATAATTTTAATGATTTATAATGAATTTATTTACGCTAAAAAGACCATGCCAGATTCAAATTGTTAAATTTTTTATGAATAAATATTTATGTTCAGGTTTTTAGCCAAAAAAACTCCTATTGATGAACAATAATTTCTCATTTTTTCCTTTTTGTATTAAAAGTGTAGAAGACGCAGGGTTCCACTCCGTATTTTGGGGAATAATGCCAACTATTTATTTTTTAATACCTGGAAGGGAATTTATGGACTATTTAAAAGTAGCACTTACGAGGTCAACTGAGTTTTGGCTATTCGAATTTTGTCATGCAACTGAACATCAATAAATTATTATCCTCTATTTATCAGTGCTTATGAACAAGAAAATTCTATTTTTTTGCCGGCGTAGAAGTTGCCCGCCGCATGGGCTTTGACCAGCGGCATTTGATAATCTCCCCCCGTGGCTGGTGTGTCACCAGACAGCGACAATTATATATACACCATTGTCAAATTATTGAAAATCAACAAAGTGTATGTTGGCTATTTTGCAGCCACGCTGCGAGGCGAATTTGGGATGCACCCTTGTGGAGCATAGGTGACAGGGGCGAAAAGTTTTTATTACTTTTGAACAACTTATTTTTTTCACCTTCCGTCAAATCTTTTGCCACAGCCCATGAGTTATAATTATTTGCCGCTCGATAAAAGCCCTACTAATTTTCAACAGGTAAAAAACCTGCTGGCTTTCGATCAATTAGTTTCCATCACTTTTAACGCCCATTTCAGCATCACCGCCTGCCGTACTTACCTTGATAATAAATTAGACAGTGGCAAAGAAATATTTTATGGTATCAATACCGGTTTTGGTTATTTGCAAAACGTAAAGATCGGTGCGGCCCAATTGGAGGAGCTGCAGAGTAATTTATTGAAATCGCACGCCTGTGGATTGGGAGAGGAAGTGCCGAAAGATATTGTAAAGCTGATGGTGATGCTGAAAATCAAATCACTCAGCTATGGCCATTCCGGTGTGCAGATAGATACCGTAAAGCGGTTGATGGATATGTACAATAATGATGTAATGCCCGTTATCTACACGCAGGGTTCGCTCGGCGCTTCCGGCGACCTGGCGCCACTCAGCCATTTAAGTTTGCCCCTCATCGGCCTGGGCGAAGTATATCATGCAGGCAAAAAAATGCCTGCCGCGGAGGCCATGCTAAAGTTTGGATGGCAACCCATACAATTGCAAAGTAAAGAGGGCCTTGCGCTCATCAATGGCACACAGTTCATGAGTGCCTATGGATTGCATAATTTAATACAGGCTGGCCGCTTATTAAAATGGGCCGATACAATCGCCGCGATATCATTTGACGCCTTTGATTGCATGGACGAACCCTTTCATGAAAAGATACATTCCATCCGTGCGCACAAGGGCCAGGTGGATACCGCCGCAAGGTTAAGGGAATTATTGAAAGGCAGCCAGATAGCAGTGCAAAAAAAGGAGCAGATACAGGATCCCTATTCTTTCCGGTGCATACCGCAGGTACATGGCGCCACCAAAGACACCTTCGATCATGTGCTCGGTGTTTTTATAAAAGAGATCAATTCGGTAACCGACAATCCCAATATATTCCCGGAGGATGACCTGATATTAAGCGGTGGCAATTTTCACGGCCAGCCGTTGGCGTTAGTACTGGACTTTTTAGCCATCGCCATGAGCGAGCTGGCCAATATTTCTGAAAGAAGAACCTACCAGTTGATCAGCGGCCAGCATAACCTGCCGATGTTTCTGGTAAAGCAACCAGGCCTTCATTCAGGCTTTATGATACCGCAATATACTGCTGCAGGCATAGTAAGTGAGAACAAACAATTGTGTACACCGGCAAGTGTTGATTCCATTTCGTCCAGCAATAACCAGGAAGATCATGTAAGCATGGGCGCCAACGCAGCCACCAAATGCAGGCGGGTAATTGACAATGTAGAAAAAGTATTGGCCATCGAATTACTCACAGCCGTACAGGCATTGGAATTTCGCCGCCCACTGCAGAGCTCTCCGCAGTTGGAGGCGATAGTGAAAGCGTTTAGAAAGCAGGTAAGTTTTAATGAAGCCGACAGGATTCTACAGGTGGATATGTTAAAGGCGATTGAATTCATTCAGCGTGAACCATGATTTATTGTCTGAACTATGATTTATAAGGTTCATTTGATAATTATGATTCGCGTTTTTATTTTTATTGTCCGGGCAATTGTTTTTCATGGCCCGGACAAAAAATAAAGTTGTTTAGAAGTACCCAAATAGGTTAATTGAATACTTTGGGCCCGCTCAGTACTTCTGTCTGATAACAAAAAAAATATGATAAAGCCCGGTTAATAAAAAAAGTAACCACACACTAATTGACTAACATCAAAAACAATAATCAAATCATATTAATCAAATAAATCCCATAAATCATAGTTCAGAAAAACATGTACGACCCCATAAAATACGCCACCCCCACCGGCACGCAACTCACCTGCAAAGGCTGGATCCAGGAAGCCGCATTAAGGATGTTATTAAACAATCTCGATCCCGAAGTAGCGGAACGCCCCGATGAATTGATCGTATATGGTGGCCGCGGTAAGGCAGCCCGTAATTTCGAAAGCCTCGATCTCATCATCAAGGCGCTGAAAGACCTTGATGATGATGAAACCCTGCTGATACAAAGTGGCAAACCGGTAGCCATGCTTAAAACGCATAGCGATGCACCTAGAATTTTAATCAGCAACTCGCAACTGGTACCTCAGTGGGCCACCTGGGCGCATTTTGATGAGCTCGAAAAAAAGGGGCTGATGATGTATGGTCAAATGACTGCGGGCAGTTGGATCTATATCGGTTCACAAGGCATTGTGCAGGGTACTTACGAAACCTATTCGGCCGCTGCCAATAAAGATTTTGGCGGCACACTCAAAGGCACGCTCAATGTATCAGCAGGGCTTGGTGGCATGGGGGGTGCACAGCCGCTCGCCATCACCATGAACGAAGGTGTGGCACTGATAGCCGAAGTGGAGGAATGGCGCATTGACAAGCGCATGGAAACAAAATACCTCGATGAGAAGTACTATGATATTGACGCGGCTATTGATGCAGGTGTAAGGTACAAAGCGGAAGGTATTGGAAAAAGTATTGGTGTACTTTGTAACGCCGTACATTTATTACAACGGCTGATAGAAAGAAATATCGTGCCCGATACACTAACCGACCAAACCTCCGCACATGATCCCCTGGTTGGTTACATACCACATACCCTCACCAATGAGCAGGCCAATGTTTTGCGGGAGCATGATCCGGCGCAATACATTGAGCGTAGTTACGATAGCATGAAGCTGCATGTGGAACTCATGTTGCAGTTGCAAAAAAGGGGTGCCATCACATTCGATTATGGCAACAATATAAGAGCAAGGGCGAAGGAGCATGGGTTGCAAAATGCTTTTGATTTTCCCGGCTTTGTGCCCGCCTATATACGTCCGCTGTTTTGCGAAGGCAAGGGGCCTTTCCGATGGGCGGCGCTCAGTGGCGATCCCGAAGATATCCGGGTAACCGATGACGTAATGCGCCAATTATTTCCAGAAAATAGATCATTGATACGATGGTTAGGCCTGGCGCAGGAAAAGATCGCTTTTCAGGGATTGCCCGCCCGCATTTGCTGGATAGGCCAGGGCGACCGGGAAAAAGCCGGCCTCGCTTTTAATGAACTCGTACGCACCGGAAAAGTAAAAGCCCCCCTGGTTATCGGCAGGGA
>JANOTW010000286.1:0-3088 GCA_031416575.1 Ferruginibacter sp. | reverse complement strand
ATTATTTTACGAAGCCGGCCTTGCAACACAACCCGGGATTTAATGCCCTTTGATCCAACCGCCATCAACTGCCAATGACTGGCCTGTAATATAACTGGCCCGGCCACTTACTAAAAATGCGGCGGCGGCGGCAAATTCAGCGGTGGTGCCAAACCGTTTCATCGGGATGCTTTCTTTTACGTCATTTACTTTCGGATTTTTTTCAATAAGATTTTCAAGCCGGTTGGTACTGGTGTAGCCCGGCAATAAGTTATTGACCGTAATGCCATGTATAGCTACTTCGTTCGACAAACTTTTTACCAAACCCAATAAACTTGTACGTACGGCATTGGATGAAATCAGGTTGTCGGCAGGTTGTTTAACAGCAACGGAAGTAATGGTTAGGATACGTCCGAAACCTTTTTCCTTCATGCCCGGCAACACTTGTCGAATAATGTCCACCGCACTCAAAAACAATAAATTGTAAATGTGTTTCCAATCTTCCAAATTAAATTGTTCAAATGCACCCGCCGCAGGGCCACCTGTATTGGTCACCAAAATTTCTATGTCGCCAAAGGCTTTTACACTTTGTTGAACCAAATTTTTACGTTGTGTTTCATCCGTAATATCGCACACAAACGACACGACATGATTGGGTGCAATCAATTGAATTTCGGCTTCGGTTGCCGCTAATGCCACTGCATCGGTGCCGCAGATAATGACTTTGGCGCCTTCTTTTGCCAGTTCCATCGCCACGGCTTTACCCAATCCTTTGCTTGATGCAAGAATTAATGCTACCCTGTTTTGTATTCCTAAATCCATTGTTTAATATTTTTCATTAATGATCTTTACTCAACTATTTCCTCAAATAATTATCCGAGCCATCAATCCAATCTTGTCTTGGTGGCGCAAAAGTGTCGGTTTCCACAACCTTGCCAATCATTAAGGCTTTGTGGCTGCGGTTTGCCGGAATAACAATTACATCACCCGCAAATAAGTCAATAGTATTTTCTTCGTTATCATCGAACCAAAATCTAAGCAGGCCTTCAATCACCATGGTAATTTGTTCATTTTCGTGTGAGTGCCAGGGTACCGTAAATCCATCTTCGAATTCCAATTTGGCAATCATTATTTTTTCTCCATGAATGAATTGTCTTTTCATTTTCGGATTTACTTGTTCTACGGGAATATTATTCCAATTTATTTTTTCCATAACGTATCTGTAATTTTAGTTGATTAAAGAATTAATTTCTACTGGTACCAGCCAGTTGCGTTTGTCTTCAATGGTTCCCGCCCTTAGCCCGTTTATTTCACGATACAGCATGTCGCTGATTTTATCATTTTCTCCGGTTGGCAAAATCATGTGTGCATCACCATGTGTAATTTCGGAAATATGCGAAACCACCGCTGCCGTGCCTGAACCGAAAGCCTCTTTTAAAGCCCCATTTTTATAAGCCTCTAAAATTTCATCAATATAAATATCCCGAATTTCCACCTTAATATTTTTTTCTTTTAAAATATCAATAAAATAGGTTCGGGTAGTGCCTTTTAAAACCGCACCGGATAGTTTTGGAGTTATTACCGTATCGCCAATCACAAAAAATAAATTCATCATGCCTGCTTCCTGAATTTTTTTGAATGCAGGGCTTTCCAGCCAAATAATCTGGTCAAATCCTTTTTGGTTAGCCAACTGGCCTGCCAGTAAAGAGCCTGCATAATTGCCACCCGTTTTGGCTTCTCCCGTGCCGCCAGGTACGGCTCTTATTAGTGTTTGTTCCGTAACTAATTTGATAGGTTTTGTAAAATAAGGTTGTACCGGGCCCGTATAAATGTAAAAAGTGTAGGTGTCAGAAGGCGTTACGCCCAATGAACTTTCCGTTGCTATCATTGTGGGGCGCAGGTATAAAGCACTGCCTGCTGCTTTGGGAATCCAGTTTATTTCCAGGCTGGTTATCGCTTTTAAGGCGGTTAAAAAAATATCATGCGGCACGGCAGGCATGCACATGCGTTCTGCCGAAAGATTGAAACGTTCAATATTCAAATCGGGGCGCAGTAATTTTGGAATGCCATCTGCGCCCATCGTCGCCTTCATGCCTTCAAAAATACATTGGCAATATTGCAAGGCTTTGGATTGAGGGTCAAGTACAAGGCCCTGGTAAGGTATGATCCTGAAATTGCCCCATTTCCCATCCGCATAATCCATTATAAACATGTGGTCGGAAGTATGTTTTCCGAAAGGGATATTATCAAAGTCGATGCCTTTCAGTTTGGAGTTTTCTGTTTTCGTAATTTTAATATTCATGTTAAGTTTTTGTTTCAAGGATTGTACTGGTGAAAATAGTGTTTATATTCTACCGGCAGTTTTTAATCAGGCTGTCAGGGGATTGAGGTGTAAACAGTTTATCCAGGTTTAAATTTAAGAATCCTTGAGTGAATGTTTGAGAAATAGAAAACAGTATTTGGTTCGGGTGGTTCGTGAGGAGAAACCACGGCATTAGTATGTTCGGCTTTTTTAAGCAATGCATTAAATCAGGTCAATTAGTCCCTGTAGTTTAATGCAGGCTTTATATCCCCAAGCAATGCTTTGTATTGGTAGCCGCCTTTTGTTTGTATAAATTCTTCTTTGGCTTTTTTTATCAATGCAGGGTTTGTAAATAAATCAATTGCCGTAAATGCTAATGTTTTTGCAGCTACAATCATTCCCTTTATACCAATATCAGTTCCACCGCAGGCAACAGCTTGCCAGCTATGCGCACTCGTACCAGTTACCCAGGTTGCAGTTTCTACTCCCACTGTTGGTACTGCATAACTTACATCACCCACATCTGTTGAGCCTTGATTTTTTTCAATGTGCAAAGGCTTTACAATACTTGCGGAATCTATTGAAGCAGGCTTACCCAAAAAACTTGTTTGTAATTTTTTAGCAAAAATATTTTCTTCAGGCGTGTACAGTACGCCGCCTACTTTTTCCAAATTGGTTTGCATATTGAATGCAAGTATTAATGAGTAGGTCATGTGTACCGCCAATGATTTCGTAATCCATTTTTGTTTCTGTACCAAGTGCTGCACCTTCCGCCGCTTTTGTAATCCTGTCAAAAATGGATACAGC
>JANOTW010000285.1:0-2362 GCA_031416575.1 Ferruginibacter sp. | reverse complement strand
ATCAGGCTCTTGAGGAGCTTAATTATTGTAATACTTTTTGAATAGTAGCGAAGAAAATTCACTTGTATTGTTGAAACATAAATTATCCCAAACTTGCTGTGCGATATAATCCTCCCTGTTAGTTTTTGGGAGCTTACCAAGTTGGATTTTGTAAAAATATTTTTTCCATTTGTAGGGGTTGTATATTGTTCACTCGTATAATAATAAGTACTTGAAAGCCTATATTGATTTGGAGAAAGTATTATGAAAACAGCTAAAGCAGGTTACCTGGGATTGATATCAGCCGTTTAAGATGAAAGTAATCGAAAACAAAAGCTATTAAAATAATAATTTCATAAAAGGGTGGATTTTTCTGCTGGCAATATACTTCACAAGGGATAAAACGCGAATTGTAGTCAAAATAGAAATCAGGCTAATCAAAAAAATCAGCTTCAATCAGCGGTTCAGACAATTTGTACCGCATACCATTGGGGATCTTTAATTGTGTTATAGATATAACGGCTAATCAAAAAAATCAGTTTCAACAGTGGTAGAAATCAGGTTAATCAAAAAAATCAGTTTAAATCAGCGGTAAAGATCAGCTTCATTCAGCGGTAAAAATCATCATTATGCACAGAAGAAATTTTATCAGAAATACCTCAATAGTAGGTAGCGGTTTGGCAATTGCCGGAAATTCAGTAATGGCAAACGCCAATTTACAACCGCCGGTGGATGAACCCTGGTTCGACAAATCCATGCGTTGGGCGCAACTGGCTTTTGTTGAAACTGATCCGGGAAAATATGATCCCGATTTTTGGCTGGATTACTTTAACAGGATCCATGTGGATGGGGTGCTGTTAAGTGCCGGGGGCATCGTAGCCTTTTATCCCACTAATATTCCTTTACATCACCGGAGCGCCTGGTTGGGTAATTCCGATCCATTAGGTTACCTGGTAAAAGAATGCCGGAAAAAGAACCGGACCGTCATCCTGCGTACAGATCCACATGCCACCCGGCAGGATATGTATGATGCACATCCCGATTATATTGCGGTAACAGCCGACGGTCAAAAGCGCCGGCATTGGGCCAATACTGATCTTTGGGTTACCTGCGCCCTGGGCCCCTACAATTTCGACTTTATGACCACGGTGAACAAGGAGATCATGGAGCGCTATCAACCCGATGCCATATTTTCCAACCGCTGGCATGGCCATGGCGTATGCTACTGCGAACATTGTAAGAAAAACTTTAAAGCGGCTTCCGGGCTTGAGCTTCCAATTGTTACGGAAAAATTGGACCCCACCTACCAGAAATGGGTGCTTTGGCAAACAGACAGGTTAAAGGAACTGTGGTTTTTATGGGATGCTGAAATACGCAAACAAAAGTCTTCGGCAAGGTTTATACCCAATGGCTTTCCCGATAAATTACTCACCGGCAAGCATTCCGATTTCTTCTTTGCCGATCAGCAGGCAAGGCGTGGGGTAATACCACCCTGGTCTAATGCAAAAGGGGCAAAAGAACTTAGGGGAGCTTTGGGAATGAAACCAATTATTGGAATTTTTAGTGTGGGTATTGAAGAAGAATTCCGTTGGAAAGATTCGGTGCAGGGTGACGCTGAAATTAAAATATGGGTGGCAGAAGGTGTGGCGAATGGCATGAAGCCTTGCTTTGTAAAATTCGGCGGCGATATTTTTGATAAACGATGGATGCCGGCTATTGAAAAAATGTACCAGGGCTATTATAAAAATGAAAAATACCTGCGCAATACGGCGCCTGTTGCCAGGGTAGGTATGGTTTACTCCGAGCAAACTGATCAGAAATATGGCGGCAAACCCTGGCAACAAAAAAGCAACGAACATTCATTAGGCATGTACCATGCATTAGTGGAAGACCACATGCCTTTTGAAATGGTAAATGATAAACTGTTGGATGCGGAACATCTAAAACCATTCAAACTTTTGGTGCTTCCCAACATAGCAGCCCTTTCTGATGCCCAATGCGAACAGTTGACAAAATTTGTGGAAGGCGGTGGTAGCATTGTAGCCACTTTCGAAACCTCCTTATACGATGAGCAAGGCAAGGCCCGGTCAAACTTTGGTTTATCAAACCTGTTAGGGGTTTCGTATGCCAATGCGGTAGAAGGCCCTATGAGGAACAGTTATCTCCGGTTCAAAAGCGATGCGGCCACCAAACAATTTCACCCGGTTATTAAAGGCATGGAAGATTCATACCGCATTATCAATACCATTCATAAGGTTAACGTAACCCCCCATGCCAATACAAATTTTCCCAGCCCCGTAACACTCGTTCCTTCTTATCCCGATCTGCCTATGGAAGATGTGTATCCCCGTGTGGCGGATACCGATACCCGTGAACTTTATTT
>JANOTW010000284.1:0-2837 GCA_031416575.1 Ferruginibacter sp. | reverse complement strand
ACCGCCTATATCGTATCCCCATTTTGCTGGGTCGGGCGCCCCGTTTACATTAAATTCATCCGACCAAAAAAGGGCCGGGGCCGAAGCAGCTACGGTTACTGTAACCTGGATGGATTTTTTAGCGGCTAACCCCGCGCTGCTTTTGGCGGTTACATTTACCGTGTAGGTGTTAGGGCCGACAAGGGTATATTGATAATCCGTAGTACCGGAAGCAACCGTTTTAACAGCTCCATTCCCGAATTCATAATCATAGGAAACCGCATTGGTGGCAGTAGCTGTAAATGCGACATTACCGCTGCCATCCGTGCTTACAGTGGCGGTTACTACCAGGTTAGTGGGGGCGGTATTGCTACCTGTCCCGGCTTTTTTACAACTCATCAGGATAAAAAGCGAACTTAATAAAATCACTGATTTTTTAAAATATTTCATATTGTCGTTATTTGGCTTTTAAAATTTGATACCATGAATTTCCATCTATACCTATATTCCGCAAATTTACATTTGTTGCGGAGATTGACAATATTTCGTAAGTATTGCCACCGGTTCCAAAATTTACAATCCCCTTTCCCGGTACCACAAATTGTATCCTGGTAGAGTTTGCCGGAGTTGAGGCGGAATTCGCATTCATAAACACCAGCTTTTGTAAGCTGCCTGCACCTACATCATAACAACCGTCGCCACCGGTAACACCATAAGAAGCAGTCGCAGCTCCAATAAGCGAGGATTGCCCTTTATTATCAAGTGTCATGAAAATATTATTATCCGCATCTTTTGAAAAAGTGATTTCATCATCGTATAAACAGGCATCACGGGTGTTTGGAACTGCGGCATACCAAATTGGTGAAAAAGCATCAGCCGGACCAACACCTACATGGCCAGGGGCGGCTTTATCTGTTCCCCATTTTTTTGATGAGCCATTGGTTAAGAATTGCACGATATCGGCAGGTATTACAAAAGCTACAAATACTTTTATTTTTTTACTGATGGTGGATGTAGTACCACCTGTGCCTATCGCATTGATGGTAACCGTGTAATCATAAGTACCCGGGTTCGTGTATTTGTAATTGATTGCTCCCGATGGTACCATTTTATTAGTACCGTCGCCAAAATCCATTTTATAAGTGACCGCATCATTCGCAGTGGTGGTAATTGCAACACTGCCTGTTCCATTTCCATTTTCATTTGCAAGCGTACCGTAGCTGCCCCTTATTTTTAAATAATTGATGAAATCAGCATGAAAGAAATTTTCTTTGGTTAACACCCAGCCCAATGAACCGGAAAAGAAATTCCCGAATTTATTGTCAATACCAAAAGCATAGGACCCATCCCGCCGGGCAGAAAAGGAGGCGAGGTATTTATCCTGGTAATCATAATTTATCCTGCTGAAACAGGATAAGTTCTTTCTGAAATATTGATAATAATAACCGCCGATTGCATTGGTATTATCGGCAGTGATAGCGCCTGTTGCTGCGGTAAAGTACGCAAACCCCCACGAATTAAAAGGCACATCCTGCCTGTTGGCCCCGGCTGCATTACCCGATATTTTTGCTATGGCAATACCAAGCACCGTTTCAAAATGATGCTTATTGGCAATATCAAAATTATAATTGCCAAATGCTTCATAAGTAAAATTAAAATTGCTGGATTTTTCATGAGATACACTATTATGACTGCCTGGAACTGCTACACCCTTTGCATCCATGGTATTATTTACATTCATGGGGCCGTAGAAAGCAAGTGGGTTAAAACCCTTGGCCGTTCCATCATATTTAGTATAGCCAAACCTGGTAGATAGCCTTAGATTTTTCAATACTTCGTACTGAAATTCAAACTTGCCATACAGTTTGTTGCCAACATTTTTTCCGTATGTATTGTCCAGCTTGGTTAGGGGGTTAAATATTTCAGATAATAAAAGGTTGCTAAACCCATATTTACCAATGGTGTTAGGAGTGGAATTTAAAACGGGAACTGTAGGATCGAAATTTAAGGCGCTGCCGATTACACTGTTGAATGAATTTTCAGCTACGCCCCTTGAGCTAAGGTTTACATAGCTGGTGTTTAGGATAAATTTCAGTTTTGAAGTAAGGTCAAAATTAAGATTGGCGGTCATGTTTATACGGTCGAATTTTGATTTATCGTACCCGCCAACAATACCATCCTGGCTTAAATATCCGCCTGCTAAAAAATAAGACATTTTTTCGCTGCCACCTCTTGCACTGATATTTTGGGTTTGCAGGGGAGCTGTTTTAAAAACTTCATTTTGCCAATTGGTACCAACACCTAATACAGATAAATTGGGGAAGATGATATTTCCACCTGAGGTAACACTGCCTTCGTTGATAATTTGGCGAACAAAGTATCCGTTACCTGAAAGAAGATATGTCAGGAAACATCTGGTTCATTCATGAAAAAAAACTGGGTGTAGTTGATATTTCAAGTAAAGAACCCGCTATTATCCCTCTGCCGGAATTTAACAACAAACTGCTGAGCGGTTTTGAATTTATTTATCCTGTTAATGACAACAACATTTTTATAGGCGGGGAAAAAGGTTTTTTTCATATAAATTATGAACAATACAAGAAAACATTACCAAACCTTCAGGTGCAAATCAGGATTGCAAGGATCATTAATAAAACAAACAGCCTGTTATTTGGAGGATGCTTTAAGGATGTGAGCAGAAAGCCTTACTAAAGGGCCTCCCAACTGAGTTAGCTTGCTTAACCGGAAATCTTCATCAAAAAAACCTATTGCTTTGCTGCGTTTAAACTTTTTCATATACAAACATATGACACAATAAATTGGTTATCAATTAATTATAAATATTTATTATAATAATA
>JANOTW010000283.1:0-10636 GCA_031416575.1 Ferruginibacter sp. | reverse complement strand
TACCATTGGGCGACTTTAATTGCGTTATGATGAGCGGTTCTTTGCCATAATTAATGAACTGGCAGAAGACCTCCCCTTTAGGGGCTGGGGGCAAAACAGGGTCTTCAAATTATGCCTCCCTTTAAAAAATAGTTGGCCCTTTGAAAATAAATGACCTGTAAATTTTATCCAGGTTGTTATTAGCGAAACATCAGCCCTGGTTTATTTGGGCACTCTTGTACATTTTATTTCCGAGGAACTTTAATTACGTTTTGTTCTTTTAAAATTCAACTTGGTTCTTTAAATATTCAATCGTTTCTTTCAAATATTTCCCTTTCACGAAAAGGTTGAGAGTTACAATTTTAAAACTCCCAAATCCACGTTCCTTCCCTTTCGGGGAAGGGTAGGGATGGGGCTTTCCTCCACGTTCCTTTCCTTTCGGGGAAGAGTAAGATGGGGCTAATTTTTTTATTATGAACCCGATAACACAAGCCATCCGCATACAAACCGAACGCACCAACGAAATGGAGCATTCCACTCCGTTGTTCCTCACAAGTAGTTTTTGTTTTGATGATGCGGAAAAAATGAGGGCCGCCTTTGCGGATGAAAGCGATGATAATATTTATAGCCGCTTTAGCAACCCGGGTGTAAAAGAGTTTACCGATAAAATGGTTGCGCTGGAAGGTGCGGAAGCTGGATACGCCACCTCTTCCGGCATGAGCGCCGTGTTTGCTTCTTTTATGGCGCTCTTAAAAAAGGGCGACCACCTTTTATCCTGCAATTCCATCTTTGGAAGTACACATACGGTGATCAAAAAATATTTGCCCAACTACGGAATTGAATATAGTTATGTAAGCGCCGATAAACCGGAAGAGTGGGAGGCAGCCATCAGGCCAAATACAAAAATGATCTATTTGGAAACCCCTACCAACCCGGGGTTAGCGGTCATTGACCTTGAAATGGTAAGTGCGTTGGCAAAAAAATACAACCTTATTTTAAATGTAGATAATTGTTTTGCCACACCAGTTAGCCAGCGCCCCATTGATTTTGGCGCACACCTGGTAGTGCATTCCGCCACCAAGTGGCTCGATGGCCAGGGCCGGGTGTTGGGAGGTGTGATTGTTGGGAAAAAGGATCTCATTCAGGATATTTATTTATTCTGCCGGAGTACGGGCCCGGCCTTATCCCCTTTTAATGCATGGGTATTAAGCAAGAGCCTCGAAACGCTTGATGTGCGTATGGAACGGCACGCAAAGAATGCCTTGCACATCGCGAAATCCCTGGAGCATCATCCCAAAATAAGTTTTTTAAAATATCCTTTCCTCCCAAGCCATCCCCAATATGGCATTGCCATTAAACAAATGCAAAATGGCGGTGGCATCGTATGTTTTGATTTATCCGGTGGACTGGAAAGTGGCCGTACATTTTTAAACAGCCTGAAAATGCTATCCCTTACCGCCAACCTGGGTGATACACGAAGCATTGCCTCACATCCTGCCAGTACTACCCATGCTAAATTAACAGAAGAAGAGCGGCTGGCAACTAATATAACGCCGGGCCTTATCCGTATTTCCGTAGGGCTGGAGCATGTGGATGATATTTTGGAAGATATTTTGCAGGCACTGGAAAAGTGTTAGGGTTACCCTCCCCGGTTGCAATTCTGTTGTGGCTTGTACCAACAGCTTTTTTCTAAATTAAGGCTTTGTAATTTTTACTTCAGCAACATATTCATTGTATTTAATTGGCTTATTCAAGATTCTTTCCGGTGAAAGGCTAATAAATTCAATTTTAAATCCTGCAATTGTAGTATCCGAATTGTATGGAGGAAATTTGGTAGTAGCCAGGGTAATGATATGATCTGTATTTTGGGTACTTACCTTAAAACGTGCTACCGCAATCCCCTGCCAGATACAGGCTGCATCAATCGGGCAACGGGAATCTTCAATTACAGCTTCCAGGCAACAAGTCAATAATTTCCCATCCCTGTTAAAAGCCTGGCACTTATTTATTGGGATTTGGTTTTCGTTCAAAGGCGCCGGTTCTTTTTTACAGGACACAAACGCCAAAAGTATTACTACAATTAATAAGGAAGCTGAGCATTTCATAACTTGTTTATAGGAAGACAATTTAATTTTCGGGAGGGTTGCATGGGTGGGTAAGTTGGTACCGCTAACTGGCTGATTGGTAACAATCGGAAATCGCAAGGCCCAAATAAAAATACGATCATCTATTAAATAATTATGTAAAGCTGCCCGGTAATGATCAAACTTTATATACCCTATAAACTTTAAATACCCTATTTACCTTAGATACCTTATTTACCTTACCCTCCTTACAACAAACCCCCATACAATAAAGAATTGCGCTGCACAATAACTCAGCATGAGCCAAATACCAGCAAGGGGCAGGGGTTGGTAAAATTTATTGATTGCCAGTATGGAATCGGATAATACAAACAATACTGCGCCTGATACAAAATATCGGTTAGCGGGCGCTGTTACTTTTAAATAAATATGAATGCTGCTCAACAACATACCGCAAATAATAGCGGCATAAACAATGACCGGAATTTTTAATTCACCTAAATAGGGAAAGAGCAACCATACCAGCCCGGTACCATAAGATAGGATCAGTAAAATATAAACAGGTTGCTTTTTTAAAAGCGAGGGTGCTACAGGCCTGGTTGAAAGAAAGTAAATAATATAACAGGCATGTGTAATCAAAAAACTTACCAGTCCTAAGATAAAAAAAAGCGCATTGCGGGATTCAAATAATAAAAATACATCTCCCAGCCATGAAAAAAACAAACCCGTTACAAGCAGGTTCTTACCAGTTGCAGCCACACCGGAGTACAGCAATAATAATATCAGGACCGGCATCAGCAAAGGTTTTGTAATACAACGCAACCATGAAAAACCAAACAGGACAGCCACCAGGTCAATCAATAATAATATCCAAAATACAAGAACGGTTCTTTGAAATGGTAATTTTATCATATGCACTGCGCAACTTAGCCGACTGGAAAATTTACAGATGATTAAAGCTTTACATAAGGACTGCCGCCAAAAAACCTGCGCAATGAATCTTTAGCCCTTAATGTATCTGATAGTGGTGTTTTAAAAGGCATCGCTAACTGGTATTGCAAAGAATCTACTTTAAGCACTACCAGCTTATGGCCATAAGTGCTGAGTCTTTTAAATGCTTTTTGTGCATCCACGGATGTGCTGTAATTTTTTAGAACGATTATAAAACTAACACTTTCAGTTCCAGTTTTTGGAGCGGCAATTTTAATGGAAGTGTCAATAGCTGTTTTGGTAAGAGTATCCGTCCTAACCGTATCCGATGTAGCTTCAATTTGAGCCAATGGTTCAGGTTGGCTTGTTTTTTTATCCATCAGCACATAATAAATGCCTAACCCTGCCAGTATAATTACCAATGCAGCGATGGCTATCTGTAAATTTCTGCGGCTATTATTTACTTTGCCCTCACTTTCAAACGATACACTTTCATCTCTTTTTTCTCTTATTTGTTTAGGGTAATCATCAATTTTAGGAGTAACGAAACGGCCGGGGGTAAATTGGTAATTTCCTTGTTGCCTTTTCTGAACGGTCCCTACGCCCTCAATCACAAGTGGCCTGCCGATATTTAAAAATTGTTTTGCCAACATTGTATATGACTCAAGATCGGAAGATGCCAGGGGCAATATTTTAGTGGTATGCTGTACAATAAATTTTATTAATCCATCATCTTCTTCAGCCTTTAAATTGTATTCAAACTGAAACGCATTTTCCGGCATTACAAAGTTTTTGTCTTTTTCATTTCCGGCAGGCAATAATACCGAAGGGTTCAATTTAATCGTACCAATGCCCTGTAGGGTCACCTGTTTGTTGAGGTACAAATATTGAACGATCAATTGTTCTATTTTCACAAAAAAATATTTGGTTAAAACCAAACCTACTTAATATTACTCAATTTGCAAAACTACAATCTATTAATTGGTTAGCTTTGCAAAATGATCAGTGAAAAAGATATGGCATTTCTACGCTATTGGGAACGCAACCGGGAAATTGAAAATACGTTTATTAGTAAACTTACGAGGGGGTTTCCCATGGCGCTGTTGTTTGGCCTTCCAATCATTTTGCTGGTGGTGGTAGTAAGGCTTTTCTTTCCAGACTGGTATATGAAAATATCAGGGGCCTCTCCGGGAATGTTCCTGACCGCCGTAATCGCCATGATAGGAGTGGTGATTTTTTATTCCTATTTCCGGATGCAATACAAATGGGAAATGAATGAACAATTATATAAAGAATTAAAATCAAAGGAAAATAAATCCGACAATCAATCAAACATTCATTAATTAAAAAAACATGCGAAAGAAACTTTTTTTTATGCTGGCGTTGCCTTTAGTGTTAGCAGCCTGTAAAAAATCATCTCCGGTTGGTAATTGTGGATTTACTACCACTACCGCAGTGGCAAGCGCTGCTGAGATCGCCAATCTAAAGGCATGGCTCGATGCCAATTCATTGACTTATACGCAACATGCAAGTGGTATTTTTTATAAAGTAAATACACAAGGATCAGGTATTGTACCTGTTGTTTGTTCTGATGTAACAGTTAAGTACAGCGGCAGATTAACTACCTCTGCCACACCATTTGATCAAAACACTACGGGCGTTACTTTTACGCTCGGTCAATTGATAGCAGGATGGCAAATTGGTATTCCTTTAATTCAAAAAGGCGGCTCTGTCATTTTGTACATTCCTCCTTCATTGGGTTATGGCAGTGCCGGGGCTGGAGCATCCATACCACCCAATTCGTACCTGGTTTTCAACATTGACTTATTGAATGCTCAAGTAATGTACTTTATTATTTATTGAACATTGACTTATTGAATGTTCAATAAATAATAAAGTACATTACTTGAGCCACGAAGCCATTTCCATATTTGACATGTTCAAGATCGGTGTCGGTCCCAGTAGTAGCCATACGCTGGGGCCATGGAAAGCGGCTTTGCGTTTTTTACGATCGCTGGAAGATAAAAATATTTTACGGCAGGTAAAAAATATCGAAGTATTACTATATGGCTCACTTGCAAAAACAGGCATAGGGCATGGAACCGGTGTGGCGGTTCAATTGGGGTTAAGCGGCGATGATCCTGTATCGTTTGATGTAAATATGATTGGCGCCAAAATGAACGATATCAAAGCCATGAAGAAACTATTGCTGAGCGGCAGCCATGAAATTGATTTTGATCCTTCGGAAGATATTGAATTTTTATTTACCAGGTCATTGCCTTTTCATCCCAATGCATTAACTTTTTTAGTGAAGTTGTACAATGGGGAAACATTGGCCGAAACTTATTATTCCATTGGTGGTGGTTTTGTAGTAAAGGAAGGGGAGCTGGATGCCGGAAAGGACCAGCCTACACTGCCTTTCCCCATCAATACGGCTAATGACCTTTTACACTGGTGCATGAAAACGGGGCTGGGCATTAGTGAAGTGGTGATGGAAAATGAATTAACCTGGCGAACGGAAAAGGAGGTAAGGAAACAGGTACTGAATATCTGGAGGGTGATGAAGGAATGTATCTACAAGGGTTGCCATACAGAAGGCATTTTGCCCGGCGGGCTACATGTTAAGCGCCGTGGGTTCCAGTTGAATAAGCGCCTGATCAATGGCCGTGCTTACAATGGTTACGATGATTGGATAGCAACCATACGGCAAGGGGGAAACGAGTTTAAATATACATTAGACTGGGTAAGTTGTTTTGCTTTGGCGGTCAATGAAGAAAACGCATCTTTTGGCAGGGTGGTTACTGCGCCTACCAATGGGGCTGCCGGTGTAATACCCGCCGTACTCCAGTATTTTATTAGTTTTTGTGATGGTAATAATGAGGACAGGATCATTCAGTTTTTATTAACAGCGGGAGAAGTAGGCAGCATATTTAAAAAAGGGGCCACCATATCCGCAGCCATGGGTGGGTGCCAGGCGGAGATCGGCGTAAGCAGTGCCATGGCCGCCGCCGCACTTACGGAATGTATGGGTGGTACACAAAGGCAAACTTTAATGGCTGCGGAAATCGCGATGGAGCATCATCTTGGGTTAACCTGCGATCCCATTGGCGGCCTGGTACAAATACCGTGCATTGAGAGAAATACAATGGGTGCCATAAAAGCGATCACCGCCAGTCAACTGGCTTTACAAAGCTCTCCCGATTTTGCCAAAGTAAGTTTGGATGGAGTGATAAAAACCATGTGGGATACCGCATTGGATATGAACAGCAAA
The DNA here is from genome assembly GCA_031416575.1 of Ferruginibacter sp. Lineage (GTDB taxonomy): Bacteria > Bacteroidota > Bacteroidia > Chitinophagales > Chitinophagaceae > Ferruginibacter. The sequence goes on along the minus strand of JANOTW010000283.1, from coordinate 4,372 downwards.
TACAAAGAAACCGCGGATGGCGGCCTGGCTGTGAATATCCCGATCAGTTTAAGTGAGTGTTAACCCCTCTTTCCACCAAGGCGGAGGGTTATTTTAAAAACTCATATTACTCCAGTCCCCTAAAGTGGAATCCCCCGAACAGCTCAATTTTTCGCAGGTAATAGCGGTTGATGCAAAAACACTTTTATTTAATCATCCCTTTTGGGTTTTCCTGACATTTTGTTACCCTGCAGAAGAATTTTCATGGCGGCATTGTTGTGTTATTATGATCCCGAATACCGGGGCTTTTCCATACATCCATATTTTTTTGTTGTCCGGGCAGAAGTATTTCATGGTGTCATCGTTGCATTGATAATCCCGATAGCGTATGCGTATCGGGACAGTCTATCCCGATAGAGAAGCGTATCGGGACCCCTTCTATACAACCATACTTTTTTTTGTCCGGGCAGAAGAATTTCAATTAGGCATCGTTGCGTCGCCCTCTTGTACTGAATACCATTGGGGAACTTTAATTGCGTTATACTGAGCAATTCATCAGGCGCATTTTATGAACTGGTAGAAGACCTCCCCTTTTGGAACATCCCGATTTTTCGGGAAAGCCTGTCCCGGTTCATCGGGAGGGACGGGGGTAAAACAGGGTCTTCGAATAACGGCACATTTTAAAAAGCAGTCCGCCATTTGAAAATAGATGACCTGTAAATTTTTCCAATGTTGTAATTAGCGAAACATCAGCCCGCGGTTTATTTGGGTACTCTTGTACTATATGCCAATGGGGATCTTTAATTACGTTATGAATTGCGGGTAGTAAATACTTGAAAGTGGACAGGTTCTTCAACGAAACAATGCACTTTTTAAAGTACTGGAAATATTCTTTTTTCGCTGGCTGGTGTTCCACCGGTCACGGCCTTGATAAGTGGAGCGAAAATTTGAAATGCACCCCTACAAACCCTATATACTTTTTTACTGTATAAACCTTATATTCCACCTTTATTTCCCAACAAACCAAACCGCTACCTTATCCAGTTAAACTGGTACTCCAACGGTGCTTTCTGGCTTCTTCCCGCTACTTTTCTAAAGCGTTCGGGTAATGTCATCAGGTAGTCCCTTGCTTTTTCCGCCTTATCATTCAGGTCGGTGATATTCCCGATATTCCATTCTTTTATTAATGAATCTAAAATGTCTGTATAATCCCAGGTGGTATATACTCCCAGGCGCTGGGCTGCATCACTGAAATGATTATATGCTTGTCCGATTTTTTCTCCAGACTGACGCAAAAAATGCGCAGGCATTACAATCTTTTTACGCATCATATATTCAAATGCCAACATCATTTCACTGCCATCAATTTCAAATATTTTAGTTACGAAACTTTTATACGCCTTTGCATGCCTTGCCTCATCAGAAGCTATTACGCCACATATTTTGGATAATTGTCCGCAACCATGCGTTTTGGCAATCGTGGCCGTTCTCCGGTGAGATATATTGGTAGCCATTTCCTGAAAGGAAGTGTAAACGAAATTCTTATAAGGGTCTCTGCCTGTTCCAATATCGAAACCATCAGCAATCAGGTATTGCGTACTGATCTCCATTTGCTTCATATTAATCCTGCCCGATAAATAAATAAATTTATTCAAAAGGTCCCCATGCCTGTTCTCCTCCGCAGTCCACATTCTTACCCACTTACTCCATCCCTGCGGCTCCAGTTGATCAATGCCATCCACGTCAGATAACCAGCTTTGGTAAGTTGGTAAAGCTTCTTCAGTAATGATATCACCTACCAATACCGCCAGGTAATCATAGGGCAATTCTTTGCATTGCTCCTGCAATTCCTTAATCTCCGCTCCAAAATTCTCTGATGAACCATCCGGTAAAAAATCCGCAGGTTGCCAATTGGTGTCAATCTTCTTTAAGAATTCATCAATAATGCTATCTATCTTTTGGCCAAGAAAGTTCATTACTTCAATTCTTATATTCTTCTGGTTCATTTTAATAGTATAAAATTTAAGCAATGCTGTTTTTTAGTAAGCAGCAATAATTCCTCCTGTAAAGATACAATCTTTTTAAGCTCGTTAATGAGCTGTACCAACAACATTCATAATGATAAAAGGTTGTACCGGAGAGTGGGGCAATTTAAATGCCATATTTTCTTTTAATATCCCTGTCTGTTTCTCTTTCCTTAATGCTCTCTCTTTTATCATGTATTTTTTTTCCTTTACCCAAACCTATTTCCATTTTAAAAAAGCCCTTTTCGGTAATAAAAATTTTAAGCGGGATGATGGAATAACCCTTCTCTTTTGTTTTGGCTTCCAGTTTGCGGAGTTCCCGCTTATTTAGCAATAGTTTGCGTTCCTGCATTGGCTCGTGGTTGTTATAAGTGCCAAAACTATATTCAGAAATGTGCAGGCTTTTTACATACAATTCCCCTTTATCAAAATAGCAATAACTATCATTGAAGCTTGCCTTGCCCGCACGTAAGCTTTTAATTTCGGTGCCGGCCAACACCAGGCCGGCAATGTATTTGGCTTCAAAAAAATATTCGTGGTATGCCTTGCGGTTACTGAGTTCCAAACTGTTGATTTTTTGCAAAAATACAATTAATCATACAAGCATGTTTTTGTATTTGATATGTGGGTTAATATTTTTAGGAGGAGGAAAAAATGAAAGGTTAACCACGCTATAAAAACAGGTAGCGGCCTGTTCCTGCAATGGCAATTACCCAATTAAAAAGAGCGGTTTCCCTTTTACGAAAACTGCCAAAATAAAAATAGGTAAAATTTTTTATTTCCTAAACAATTCCAATAAATTCCCCATCTTTTCTTTCAGTTCCTTTCGGTGTATTATAAAATCCAAAAAACCGTGCTCCAATTGAAATTCGCTGCGCTGAAATCCTTCAGGCAGGTCCCTTTTGATGGTTTCTTTTATAACCCGTGGCCCCGCAAAGCCAATAAGAGCGCCGGGTTCGCCGCAAATAATATCGCCCAGCATTGCAAAGGAGGCAGTGGTGCCGCCAAATGTAGGATCGGTACACAATGAAATATAAGGGATTTTATGATCGGTAAGGTGTGATAATTTGCCGGATGTTTTGGCTAATTGCATCAATGAAAAAGCGCTCTCCATCATTCGGGCGCCACCACTTTTATTAATGATCATAAAAGGTAAGCCGTGCTGAATACAATAATCGCAGGCACGGGATATTTTTTCGCCCATCACGCTGCCGAGGCTTCCGCCTATGAATTCAAAATCCATACAGGCTATTACCAGGCCGTTACTATTTACCTTGCCATGCCCCACTGTAATGGAATCATGAATATCTGTTTTTGCGTGGGTTTCCTCCAGTCTTTTGCCATATGGTTTAAGGTCAACAAATCCGAGGTAATCTTTTGAAACTACATTGGCGAATAATTCAGTATAGCGGTTATCATCAAACAGGATATCAAAATATTCGCTACTGCCTATGCGGTGATGGTAATCGCATTTGGGGCAAACGAAATAATTTTCCCTTAATTCATTTACAGTGCAGGTGTATTTGCAGGATGGGCACTTAGTCCATAGCCCTTCAGGCGCATCCGCCTTATCTTTTGTAGGGGTAAGTATCCCTTTTTTTATCCGCTTAAACCAGCTACGTTTAGTCTCTTCCGTTTCTCCATCTTCACCGGCAAGGTTTGCGTCAAAATCTTCTTCTTTTATCATTTCATTTTGATAGTTTAACAAATTGCCATCCACCGCAGGGAGGATAGCTATCTTATTTTTTTAATTTGAAGTTAATAAAACTAATCTTTACCGTAAAGAACAAAACGCAATTAAAGCCCCTCACGGATAAAATGTACAAGAGTGCGACGCCACTGAAGCTTAATAGCAATTTAAAAGCCTGGTACAAAAAAATATTTTAAAAATCAGACTAATGCTTAAAATAATACTCTTTCCATAACTCCCTTTTTAATACCGAATGCGACATTTTACCCTTCGAATTATTTCCCGTTAGCCAGCGGGTTGGGGGCATCTATGCGTTCCTGTTAATGCAATTCAAATCATCAAACGCGACTTCTAATCTTTTGCTGAAAGTTTCTTCTCCCTTACGTAACCAAACCCTGGGGTCATAATGTTTTTTGTTTGGTTTATCTGCGCCATCAGGATTGCCCAACTGGCCCTGCAGGTATGCTTCGTTCTTTTTATAATTTTCTAAAATGCCTTCCCAGAAAGCCCACTGCAGATCGGTGTCAATATTCATTTTAATAGCGCCGTAGCCGATGGCCTCACGTATTTGATTTTGCGGAGACCCGCTGCCACCGTGAAATACAAAGAATACAGGCTTGGGGCCCGTACCCAATTCCTTTTCAATATAAACCTGGCTGTTGTGCAAAATTTCAGGACG
>JANOTW010000282.1:0-5897 GCA_031416575.1 Ferruginibacter sp. | reverse complement strand
ATCCCATAGCTTATTCCTTTTAATTTAATTACGCTTTTATCAACACCTGTTATATAAATTAATGATATTTTTTGGGCATTTTTAATCATTCTAAATGTTGCCTTTATTATTTAGTGACATTTTAAAAAGTCGGGTTTATTTAAACTCTAATAAGATTCTTCTAATATCGGCAATTTCCTTGGTTTAAATTTAGCCACTTCATCCGCAATATGTTTGATATGGTCAGGTGTGGTGCCACAGCATCCTCCTACAATATTCAGCCAGCCATTGGCTGCCCACTCTTTAAGGATATGTGCGGTTTCGTGCGGTTGTTCATCGTACTCGCCAAATGCATTGGGTAAGCCGGCATTTGGATATGCGGATGTGTAACAGTTGCATATCTGAGACAACTCCTCAATGTGCGGCCGCATTTCCGCAGCCCCCAATGCACAGTTTAAGCCAACGCTTATTGGGTTAGCATGCATTACAGACACATAAAATGCTTCTAAGGTTTGCCCGCTTAGTGTGCGTCCGCTGGCATCCGTAATGGTACCGCTGATCATGATGGGTAAAGCCCCCCTGCCCCCCGAAGGGGGGTTCTGAGCGTATGATTCATTGGAGAAATTCGTGAGCGGATTTTTTCTGAAATAATTTTGTATAGCGTATATGGCAGCCTTTGCATTCAGCGTATCAAAGATGGTTTCAATTAATAAAATATCTACTCCGCCATCTACCAATCCCCTAACTTGCTCGGTATAGGCTGCTGCTACTTCATCAAACGTAACGGCGCGGTAACCGGGGTTGTTTACATCAGGCGATAAACTCAATGTTTTATTCAAAGGGCCGATGGCGCCTGCCACATATCTTTGTTTGGCCGGATCTTTTGCCGTGTATTCATCGGCAGCCTGTCTGGCACACCTTGCTGAAGCAACATTTAATTCATAGGCTAATGATTGCATGTCGTAATCGGCTTGTGCAATACTTGTACTGCTAAATGTATTGGTTTCAATGATATCCGCTCCCGCTTCCAGGTATTGCCTGTGTATGCCTGTAATGATGCCAGGCTGCGTGATGCTTAGCAGGTCATTGTTTCCTTTAACATCGGTATGCCAGTCTTTAAAACGTGTACCACGGTAATCCGCTTCCTCCAGCTTATGCCGCTGTATCATGGTACCCATAGCGCCATCAATGATTAGTATCCGTTCTTTAAGACTATCCTGAATTGTTTTTTTCATGTTATTCCATTTAAGTTCGAAAAAGTATTTTTTACTTCATCCTTATAAGCAGGTTTCATGAAAATCAGAAACTTCCATTAAAGATGATCCACATTGGTATGCGGTACAAGGGAGTGACACAACGATGATGACCATTGCTTTCACTGCCCGCTACAAAAAAATAAGTATAAACTAAAGAAACGAGAATCAATCCGGGAGAAGATATGCAGAATTGCTTTCGTTTATTAGTTCACTTGTAAAACTGCTTACAGGCTGAACAATAAACAAATCTGCCTGTAAACTTCTGCAAAAATAAAGTAACTAAGCCGTAACACAAAATGCCGCGGTTGTTTATTAAATGATAAAGGACGGAAAGGGGAGTTATTGCGGGTAAATCGCTCTTGTAATAGTTGCCATCGTTACTACTTGTTTTTTCCAATGGTAAAAACCCTGGAAATATTAAACCCGAAAGAAATGTGGCCCTTGTTCCATTCATCCGTTGTTTCGGCAATAAATCCTGATTCATTCATGGCCCTTGAATTGGTGAAGTGCAACTGGAATACATGGCCACCTGTTTCAATATCGAAGCCGGCCGACAGCGAATTAATACTGGCCTTACGGTTTATTATGCCTGATGAAGGGTCTTTCTTTTCCAGCAGTTTGTAACCGGGTAACTGGTAATAGTATTCAATATTTAAACTAATGCGTTTGCTTAGTTTTTGCCTGCCACCAATTCCTATAGCAAATAAATTATTAGGGTCTCCTGAAAATTCAGCAAGGTTATTATGTACCACAGAAGGCATTAATTGTATTGAAGTAGCATCTGAAAATTTTCTTCCAATTATAAGCTGGTGGGTGAAGGATAATTTTGAACTAAAATAATTCTTTCGGCCTTCGGGCGGTTTGGGGGCCGTTTTTATGGCAATGGTTGGAACATAGCTTAGCGTAATGGGCATATTGCGTTTGCCCGTTGATTGCCGGAGTAATTTTATCTTAAAAAATGCATCATAAGTTTTTTTATAAGTACTTCTTCCTATGCCCACCATTAAATAGCGGTTGATTCCATAATCAAACCCCATACGCATGGTGGCGTTATCCAAACCAAATAGATTATAAGCTCCGCCATCGGTTCCCCCTATAGTGCCAAACCGGTGTGATATTTTTACATCCAATACACCTTTAGCTACATTTTCTATTGTATGGCCGTTTATTAAGCGGGTGGTTTTAAAAGCGGCAGTGATATAATTTACCTGATCATCACTACTCACTTCCTTTTCCAGTTGGCTCATCAGGTCTGTGGTATCCTGGGCATGTACGCTACAAAAAGATGCGGGCAACAGCAAGAACAGCAAAAAAACATGCTTGTATTTCATATAGTAAAATTATCCGGATGATTAATAATTATGATTTGGGTTCGTAACTGCAGTTAACTTTTAATTCAATTGATTTGGAAATATTATTTTCTACTACTTTGGGGATGCTGATATCATAATCCGCCAGCAAAACCGGGAATGAAGAAGTAGCAATAAATTTTCCATCTTTGACAGTAATGATAGCTGGCGCTGTTATTTTTTTTGTAATGCCATGCATCGCCAGATCTCCGCTTACGGTAACATTATAATCGCCATCTTTTGAAAAACCAACTTTGTTGATATCTGTAATAGTACCACTGAAATTAGCCTTGGGATATTTTTCACTTTCCATATAATTTTCATTAAAGTGTTCCTGCATCAATGCTTTTCTAAACTTGAACCCTTTAATGATGACTGAAAATTTTATTTCACCTGTGGCCGTATTCAATACACTTACCACCTGGTTATTGACAGCGCTGATATTTTCCAAAGGGCTTTTGGAAAAAAAAGAGATCATTCCGTTCTTGGTGAAAAAATTTTGCGCCTGCGAAATATTCGTTAAAGCGATACTGGCACCGAGCAAAAAAATAATGAGTTTCATGTTTTCAATTGTTTAGTTATTTTGAGCACCTGAGGCTATCCAGCATTTTATTTTGTTTATTTCGGCAGGTATAAGTGGCCCTGTCGGGGGCATTGTTTTTTGTACAACCACCCTTGTATTGATTCTGTCTTTTTTGGCGCTTACCTGGGCATAAGTTTGTAAGGAAAAGCCGGCGGGATTACTTGCTGCATTTGCATCATGGCAACCAGATATGGCGCATTTGGTGGTGATGATCTGACTTATATCCGTTCCAAATCTCGCCTGTACCGTATTGCAATCTGTATTTTGAGATCCATAGAGTAATTCCGCATTATCATTATAGCAACCGTTTGTTAATAGCAAAATGAAAAGTAAAACCGGAATTAGAGTAGAAAGATTTTTTTTCATAGTGGTTAAAATTAAAGGTTATCAGGTTTTTTTAATGGCTTAATTGTTAGTTGGGATAGCCATTGGCGATCCACTTCTTAAACTGATTGATTTCGCAGTCGCTTAATTTATTGCCTCCCCTGGGCATAAATGTTTTGGGCAATCCGCTATGTGTTATGGAAGCTTCGAGTCTGCCGCTTTCACCTATTGCTTTTACCAAAACATAATTACCTAAGCGAATACCCCCACCCGTATTCGCTACATTAGCGCCACTATGGCAATTGATACATTTATTATTTATTAAAGGCGTTATGGCAAGGGTGTAGTTAAAAATATTTTCATTGCAATCATTGCATGCATTATTTTTCGCTCCCTGTAAAATCCAGTTTTTAATAATGTCTTTTTGTTGTTGTGTAAATTCAGGATAATTGCCCGGTGGGCCCGCCTTAGGCATTCTTTTATCACCTGCTTTATTCAATACTTCGAATAGCTTCGAATTATCGGGCCTGCCAGGCTTTACTTCACCGTATTTAAGGATCGTTTCATAATTGGTTAACTGAACCCCCTCCTTTTTTGTGATTGCATCATGACAACCAATTACACTGCAATGTTGAACGATTAAGGGCAATACTTTATTTACAAAATAAACTGTATCTGCGCTGCATGCCTGTGTTCCGCCAATTACTATTACATTATTTCCGGCGGGGGCCACTCCGGGTATATCATGTTTGCAGCTATTCAATAAAAAAAATACGGGGGTTAAAAACAATAACCCGCAAAATAATTTGTACATAATGGATTTTAATTTTAAAACTATGGAATAATATAGCACCGGCTTAAGTAAACATCCGGTAAAATACCAAGGTCTATATCTCCCTGCCCTAAACCGTTACATATCCCTTTAATTAATATTTTGTCACCTTTTTTTATATTTCCAGCAAGGCCCTCCAAAGTACAATTTAAAGATGCCCCGGCTGTATGGGTTTTTAGTAAAATAATTGACTGGCCCTGTTGGTTTTTATTAACTTGTGTTACTTCACCAGAAACCTCAAGGATTTTTTCCAGATAATTTTTTTTTGCTGCAACAGAATCTTTGGTAAATAGTTCGTATAGATGTGTTGCAGTAATTTTGGCTGCACCTGCATTTTCTATATTGGGGCCTTCTTTATTATACATATACCAGGCAAGGGTGGCACCCGCCAGTACAAGCCCAATTATTGATAAAAAAATGTTTCTTCTTGTTTTGCCCATTGTAAGTAAAAATGTCTTTTATAATAGTAATATCTGAAACGGCAAAAATACTAAGTGGGTTGCTTTCCGGGTAAAATAGCTGACTTATAATGGGTAAAGGACCGGCTTAGTTTCCGGAAACCATATAATTTTCTACGGGTATGCGATTGGTGATACTTTTAGCGAGGGTCATTTCATCAGCATATTCCAGTTCGCCGCCAAAAGCGATACCCCGTGCGATAGTGGTTATTTTTAAGGGGAATGCTTTTAATTTTTTACTGATGTAATAAATGGTGGTATCGCCCTGTATATTGGCATTCAATGCGAATATGATTTCAGTGATGGCTTCATTTTCTATCCTCTTCACCAGTGAATCAATGGTCAGTTGCTCAGGGCCAATACCATCCAATGGAGAAATGATACCACCCAGTACATGGTAAACGCCGTTAAATTGCTGGGTGCTTTCGATGGCGATTACATCACGTATATTTTCTACTACACAAAGCATTTCCCGCTTACGGGAATGGTTACTGCAAATATTGCAAAATACAGTATCGGAAATATTGTGGCACCGGCTACAGAACTTTATTTCTTCTCTCATCCTCGAAATGGCTTCGCTAAATTGTGTTACATCATTTGCTTCTTGCTTTATCAGGTGTAATACCAGCCGCAATGCTGTTTTTTTTCCGATGCCGGGAAGTTTGGCAAATTCGTTTACCGCATTTTCTAAAAGAGAAGAAGAAAAAATCATGGCGCAAAGTTAATTGATAATGGGATAATTGATAATGGGATAATTGAAAATTGAAAATGGGATAATGGATAATACCAAATTAGATGGCTATTTGTATAAGCGGTGATATGTCTAAATTGAAAAAATTATCAATTATCCATTAATTAATTATTCATTAAAATAATTATCCATTATAATTTTATATCCCGTTCATTATCCCAATTGGCTTTGATGTTTAAACTATTATCCAGCGTGATGGCTTTTTCGGGTTGTGTTTTTTTTGTGTAATTACCCGGGTCCCATATCCCGTTGTTATTGGCATCGAACAAAATCCGCAGTTCATATTCACCCGGAACAAATAATTTATCAATCCATTGTGAGGTAGTAATGGGGAAAGATCTATAAATCTCTTCGCCTTTTACAAA
>JANOTW010000281.1:0-3775 GCA_031416575.1 Ferruginibacter sp. | reverse complement strand
CCCCGATGAACCATTGATGCCAAAGCGGGTAATGAGGGGCGGTTCCTTTTTATGCAATGAATCCTATTGCAGCGGTTACAGGGTTGCGGCAAGAATGAAAACCTCAGCCGATTCCGGAATGGAGCACTTGGGTTTCAGGTGTGTTGCGGATAAATGATTTTTAGAATTTGAGCCGGAACATTCCCGGGCTTAATGAAAAATAATTGAGTATGATTGTTTCGGCAAATTAAAATAATCAACACATGAAAGCACCTGTCAGTATCATCCTGTTATTTCTAACAGCAACCTGTTATACAAGCAATGCGCAAACGCATCCTGCGCAAACCCGTCAGCCCAACTTTATAATCATTTTTGCGGATGATCTGGGGTATGGGGATTTAGGCTGCTATGGGCATCCTTCCATTCTTACGCCCAATTTGGATAAGATGGCTGCCGAGGGTATGCGGTTCACTCAATTTTATGCGGGCGCTGCCGTTTGTACCCCCAGCAGGGCGGCGTTGCTCACCGGAAGGTTAGGTATTAGAACAGGAATGTATGGCAAACGCCGTGGTGTGCTTTTCCCCAATTCTGCCAGTGGGCTGCCCCTAAAAGAAATAACCATTGCGGAAATGCTTAAAACAAAAGGCTATGCAACAGGCATCATAGGCAAATGGCACCTGGGGCAGCTTCCCGAATTTTTACCCATGCAGCAAGGGTTTGATTATTGGTTTGGGATACCTTATTCCAACGACATGGGAAAAATTGGTACTACCCGCTCCAATCCTGATAATCCCAATGCGGCCGCTTCAAGGCCCCTTGCTATTCCTTTGCCTTTATACAGAAACAATAAGGTAATGGAAGAAGAGCCGGATCAGCATTTTCTTACCCGGCGATATACCGGGGAGGCTATAAACTTTATAAAAAAGAATAAAGAAAAGAATAAACCCTTCTTCCTGTATTATGCCAGTAATTTTCCCCATGTTCCTTTGTATGCTTCACCAAAATTTGAAGGAAAAAGCAAGCGTGGATTATATGGGGATGTGGTGGCGGAATTAGACTGGAGTGTTGGGCAAATACTTGCAACACTTAAAAAACTTGAGATAGATAAAAACACCATAGTAATCTTCTCCAGTGATAATGGCCCCTGGCTAACCCAGTTAGATCATGGCGGCTCAGCCGGCATACTTTACGAAGGGAAAAATACTACTTATGAAGGCGGCATGCGTGAGCCTGCCATTGCCTGGTGGCCCGGAAAAATCAAGGCCAATACAGTATCTTCCGCCCTTGCCACCACGATGGACCTTTTGCCCACATTTGCAAAATTATCAGGGGCGGGCCTGCCAAAAGATATAACACTGGATGGGATGGATATATCGGATGTACTGCTCGGCAAAAAGAATAATGCAAGAAATATGATTTACTACTATATCAACGAAAATTTGTATGCGGTAAGAAAGGGCTCCTGGAAGGCCCATTTTATTACGCATCCTTCTTATTCACGGGAAGAACCTTTATCCCATGATCCCCCGTTATTGTATAATATAGATGTGGACCCTTCCGAAAAATACAATGTGGCCAAACAACAACCCGATATCATTGAGGATTTACGAAAGGAATATGAAAAGCAGAAAGCCATTATAGCCGCACCTGCGCAAATGGATAAAATATTGCCGGATACCACCATTAAATAATTCGATAAACCGATTCAATATGAACATGGTTAAAAAAAAGATTTGCCTGCTTGTAATTATTGCCACTATTTTTTTAAATACTTCAACGCTGCTGCATGCGCAAATCCGGCAGCGTATCCTCCATGAGAAGATAGATGCGACAAAACCCCGAAATGTTATTTTTATTTTGGCGGATGATCACCGGTATGATTTCATGGGGTTTACCGGGAAGGTGCCGGGATTGGAAACCCCCAATATGGACAGGTTGGCAAAGGAAGGAGCAGAGTTTCAGAATGCTTTTGTAACCACCTCGCTTTGTTCGCCCAGCCGGGCATCCATACTCACCGGCCAGTATGCGCATACGCATACCGTTGTGGATAATGTGGCGCCTGCACCCGGAAGTTTACTTTTCTTTCCGCAATATTTACAAAAGCAGGGCTATCAAACGGCATTTTTAGGTAAATGGCACATGGGGGGCGATAATGACGATCCCCGTCCGGGTTTTGACCATTGGGTAAGTTTTCGCGGACAAGGCGTTTATTACAACCCCCTGCTAAATATGGATGGCAAACATGTACAGTATAAAGACAGTGGATATGTAACGGATGTATTGACGGATTTGGCTTTAAACTGGCTGGAAAAGCGAAATAAAAACAAGCCGTTCTTTATGTACCTGTCACACAAGGCGGTGCATGCGGAGTTCATTCCTTCAAGGCGTGATAAAGGCCGTTATAAGGATATTCAGGTGCAGTACCCGGTTTCCATGTTTAACACGGCCGGGCCCGGCAGTAAGCAATTTAACAGGGGCGCACAGGCTGAAAGTAAATACAGTGTCAATTACAAGGATATACCCAAGTGGGTACGGGACCAGCGTTATAGCTGGCATGGCGTGGATTTCATGTTTCATGGACAAACGGATTTCGACCGGTTTTATCAGGACTACCTGGAAACACTTTCAGGAATTGATAACAGCATCGGGCGGGTATTGGCCTATTTGAAAGAGAATGGATTGGATAATGAAACGCTGATAATTTATGGGGCCGATAACGGTTTTTCCTTTGGGGAACATGGCTTGATTGATAAACGCCATGCGTATGAAGAATCCATGCGGGTACCTTTATTGGCCCGTTGCCCAGATTTGATAAAACCTGGTACTAAAATCAGGCAAATAGTGCTGAATATAGATATAGCTCCCACAATTTTGGAAATGGCAGGCGTAAAAAAACCAACTCAAATGGAGGGGGTTTCATTTTTCCCGCTTATGAAAGGTGACTCCGTACCATGGAGGGACAGGGTATTTTATGAATATTACTGGGAAAATGCTTTCCCCCAAACACCTACACAATTCGCGGTGAGGACAGGCCGCTATAAATTCATCCGCACACAAGGTATTTGGGATATCAACCAGTTGTATGATCTGCAGCAAGACCCTTATGAAGTAAATAATTTAATCCGTAGCCCGCAACACCAGGAAATAGCCGGGCAACTAAACAAGGAACTTTGGGACTGGCTGGAAAAAACGAATGGCTTGCAAATTCCGCTCAAACCTATCCAGGGCAAGAAGTTTGATCATTTATATAATGATACCTGGTAAAAAAGTTTCAGTGTTTTATGCAACAGGTAAAATATACTGGCAAGGGATAAAAACGCGAAGAAAAATTTTTGTCCAGGCAGTGAAGCTATTGGCATTCCCGAAAAATCGGGATTTCGAAATACAGTTTTTTGTCCAGGCAATATTTCCATGCCCAACATCGTTGCATCGCCCTCTTGTACCGCATACCATTGGGGAACTTTAATTGCGTTTTGCACGCCAGTCGCAGCCCCGAAATAATTATCCCCCTGCCATTGAATATTATTAGTATTTTGTAATCCAGTTTCCATTACCCCCGTACATACTATGTAAGGGAGGGTTGGCAAAGCCTTTTAAAAAATTGAACCCATGCGGTATTTGCATGTGGCAAGAAAGGATTTAGTGAACATTAAAAGACCCTTTGATGACATTTGGAAAAACAGGGGAATAGAGTGGTAAAAAAAAATAGTCGCCCACTGACTATTTAAAAAAAGCGGGTATTTAATTCTACTTTGACAAGTCAAAAAACAGTTTGTTAGGATTGCGAATTTTTCTG
>JANOTW010000280.1:0-5624 GCA_031416575.1 Ferruginibacter sp. | reverse complement strand
TATTTGCTGTTACTGGAAGTAATACAGCATCACGATTACGCCAAATCACGGTTTCTTAGGGGCGCCCAATTGCCGGATGAAGATGCGCTGCTGCCTTTGGCAAAGATAGAAGACGTACAGCAAGGCGATATTAAGGACTTGAATTACATCAACGGTTCCGGGCAAAGCATTCATGTGCTTAATAAATTCATTTCGTTCGATGATACCCAGAAGGCTATTTTTCAGTTGCACCCGCCATTAATTATCATAGGCTCCGCCGGTAGCGGCAAAACAGTGTTGGTGCTCGAAAAACTAAAACAACTGAAAGGCAACGTGGCCTATATTTCCCTTAGCAACTACCTGGTAGAAAACGCAAGAAAAATATATTTTTCAAACGGCTACGAAAATGAAGAAAGCGAAGTGGACTTCCTTTCGTTTCATCAATACCTGGAAAGCTGGCAAATACCGGAAGGCAAGGAAATAAACTTCCGGGCTTTTGAGCAGTGGTTTAACCGGCATGCGCAATACCTGAAAATTAAAGAGCCTTACCGGGTGTATGAAGAGTTTAAAGGAGTGCTGACCGGTTCGCCGCTTGATACCGCTTTTTTAAGCAAAGCAGAATATTTACAGCTTGGAATAAAACAGTCCATTTTTACCGCCGATAAGCGGGAAGAGGTTTACGGCCTGTTTACCAAATACCTGCAATGGATGAAGGAAAATAATTATTACGACCCTAATATGCTTTCCTTCGATTACCTGCAACTGGTAAAGCCGCGGTACGATTATGTAATGATAGATGAGGTGCAGGACATTACAGGCATCCAGTTGAAGTGCATCATGCAATCGCTTAACAATAAGTCGCATTTCATTCTCACGGGCGATAGTAACCAGATTGTTCATCCCAACTTTTTTTCCTGGTCTAAAATAAAGACATACCTGTATCAGCATGGCACGGATAATAAGCAGGTACGGGTACTGCAGACCAACTATCGCAATTCCCCGGAAGTGGTCCGTTTGTCGAACACGTTGCTTAAAATAAAAAATCTTCGGTTTGGCTCCATTGATAAGGAAAGTAATTACCTGATAAATACCATCTCTACTCAAAAGGGCGAAGTGCTGCTGATGCAGGATGATGATAAAGTGAAAGCCGAACTGAACCGGAAAACACAAAACTCCACGCATTATGCGGTAATTGTAGCTGATAATAATTTGAAGGAAGAAGCCCGCCGGCATTTTAAAACACCGCTTGTTTTCTCGGTGCAGGAGGCAAAGGGGCTGGAATATGAAAATGTGATTTTGCTCAATTTTATTTCAGCCAACCCTGCGGAGTTCAAGGAAATAATCAATGGTGTAAATGCGGCGGACTTGCACGAAGACTCGTTGCAATATGCAAGGCCCGCTGATAAAAGCGATAAGGATGCGGAGATATACAAGTTTTATATCAACTCGTTTTACGTTGCCATTACCAGGTCGGTAAAAAATATTTATTTGTTTGAAAAGCAGGTAAATCATTCGGCGCTTGAATTGCTGTCGTTGAAAGAAATGACAAAGCCGCTGCAGGTAGCCGAGCAAAAATCGGACAGGCACGAGTGGCTGGAAGAAGCAAAACGGCTTGAAGAGCAGGGTAAGTTTGAGCAGGCTGAACAGATAAGGGCAAAATATTTGGGTTACGAATACCTAAGCCCCGAACAATTGGAACAAATAAAATTGCTGGCGCTTGACCCCGCGAAAAAAGAACATGAAGTAAAAAAGGAAAGAAAGCAATTGTTTCAATATGCGTTTACGCATCACCGTGTTGACTGGATTGACGGCCTGGCGAAACTACAGTTTCAGCGGGCCATGCTTTACATGAGGGACCTTCGCCACGACGGAAAAGAGTATGCGAAAAACTGCAGGCTGGGCCGCAAGGAAGATGTAAAAAGGGTGGTTGAAAAATACGGGGCCGACTTTATCGCACCAGATTCGGATCTTACAGGGCTAATGATGGGGTTATATTACGGGCAGGATGCGGTGGTGGACCTGTTGCTGAAATTGGAAGCCGGCATTAATAAGCAAACACCAAAAGGATTGTTGCCACTCGACCTTTTATTGCAGGCGTATTATAAAACCGTTATTTACCATCAGCCGGTTTTAGCCAATAAAAAAACACTTTCAAAATACTGGCATTTTATAAAACCTGCATCCATTGTTATAAGGGAAAGTAACCGGAGGCTGGCAATCGGTTCACATGCCATGGCCTTTTTCCTGGTGGTTTGCATGCGGTGCATACATCAGGAATTACCGGAGAAAATTCATATTAAATATAACGATAAAACCCGACCGGATTTTGTAACCGGCGTGTTTACGATGGATGAAATAATGAAATTCGCGGAATGCATGCCCGATGAAATATTACCTGAATACCGCAGGCAAAGGTCGTATGTAAATTCGGTGCTGGCGAGCCATGAAGTGGACAAGGATTATCCCTATAATAAAAGATTATTTAAACGGGTAAGCAGGGGAAGCTATGTATTAAACGCTTCGCTGGTGTTTGGGGATGCAGGCTAAAATGCTTTCTTCATTCATCGGGTGTTTGTTTATTTTCATTGTCCCGGCTGAAGAATAAATGGCGGCATTGTTGCATCGCCCTTCTATACAACCCTTTTTTTTTGTTGTCCGGGCTGAAGTATTTCATGGCAAGGAAATATAGCTTGGACAAAAAATCCTGTATTTCGAAATCCCGATTTTTCGGGAATACCCATTGCTTCTCTGCCTGGACAAAAAATCCTCTTCACGTTTTCATCCCTTGCACAATATAATTAACCTCTTCATGCGTTTTTTTTTAATTTAATACACTATCTGATCCATCACTCATCTTTTCCCTAACTTTAAAAAAAATATTTTATGAAGCGATGCCTGATCCTCTTTCTGTTTATATATCAATTATCAAATACCGCTTTAGCCCAGCAAACACAAAAGCCGCCACTGCATGGCAAAAACTGGATGGCCATTACCGGAAAGCCGCTGGCCGCCACCGCGGGATCCATGATATTTCAAAAAGGTGGCAATGCCGTGGATGCGGCCTGCGCCATGCTGGCTGCTACCTGCACTATATGGGATGTATTAAGCTGGGGCGGCGAAACGCAGGCGCTGATCTATAATCCCAAAACAAAAAAAGTAATTGCCATCAATGCAATGGGTGTGGCGCCCAGCGGGGCAACCGTTGATTTTTTTAAAAACAAAGGATACAATTTTCCTCCGGAATATGGGCCACTTGCCGCCACTACGCCAGGCACCGCAGGCGGCCTATGCCATATGCTGGCGGAGTATGGAACCATGAGTTTAGAAGAAGTATTGGCGCCGGCAATGCAACTGGCTGCAGGTTACCCGATTGATGCGCAAACAGCCAACAGTATGGAACGTGGTAAAGGCCTGATCAGCCAATGGCCGTATAGTAAGAAAGTTTTATTACCACATTCCGGCGAAAAAAGGGAAGCGCCGGAAGCAGGGGAAATTTTTGTGCAAAAGGATTTATTGTCCACGCTTACAAAAATGGTGGAGGCGGAACAAATAGCGTTGAAACAAAGGAAGGGCCGCAAACAGGCCATCATGGCTGCTTACGATCGTTTTTACAAAGGGGATATTGCAAAAGAATTCGTAAGGGGATGTAAAGAACAGGGCGGCCTGATCACAATGCAGGACATGGCTAAATGGAAACCCATTGAGGAAGAACCCATGCAGGTAAATTACAAAGGCATTGATGTATATAAATTGCAACAATGGACACAGGGCCCCATGCTACTGCAATCATTAAATATCCTGGAAAATTTTGACCTGAAAAAAATGGGTTACAACAGCACCCGGTATATTCATACCCTCTACCAAACTATGAACCTTGCTTTTGCTGACCGGGACTTTTATTATGGCGATCCTTATTTTCCACCCGAAGAACCCATTAAAGGATTACTGAGTAAAGAATATGCAAAATTAAGGGCTGCACAAATTTCAACCGATAAGAACGATGCCAATGCCGGCCCGGGCGATCCTTATCCTTTTGAAGGCAAACAAAATCCTTACGTGCAATTATTAAAACAGCGTGCAGCGTATTCCGATACCTCTAATACAAAACCTGGCAGCGCTATCCCAAAACACGATCAGAACACATTGCATTTTACACAACCAGCAACGGAAGGTGTCCAGGCATTTGCAGAACCGGCTTTGTGGAATAAGGAAGCCCCCACTTTTGGCGGAGGTTTGGAGGAGGCCGCATATTATGACCGTTTGTGGCGTGGCACCACTTCGGTGGAAGCAGCAGATAAAGAAGGTTGGGTGGTATCTATTACCCCGAGTGGAGGATGGCTGCCGGCATGTATTGCAGGCAACACGGGCATTGGTATGAGCCAGCGTATGCAAAGCTTCGTATTAGACAGTGCCATCAATCCCTTTAACGTAGTGGCGCCAGGCAAGCGCCCGAGGGTAACCCTAACGCCCACGCTTGCACTCAAAGAAGGGAAACCTTTTTTATCCTTTGCCGTGCAGGGCGGCGATACACAGGATCAAAACCTGTTGCAATTCTTTTTAAACATGGTAGAGTTTAATATGACCGTTCAACAGGCCTGCGAAGCACAAAATATCAATAGCAATCAATTGTGGCTTTCATTGGGGGGATCAAAAATAACTGACCGCCTGCCAAAGCCCGGCAATCTTTTACTCAGTAATGAAACACCCGGCAGCATCCGAAATGAACTGATAAAAATGGGCTACACCCTCAGCTTTGGCGACCGTACCAGCGGCCCCATCAATGCCATTTATTTTGATTGGAAACATGGTTCATTTTGGGGAGGCAGTTCAAACAATGGAGAGGATTATGGCATCGGATGGTGAGCATTGTTATGGGAGATATTGAAATTTCAGAACTACAGTTACTGTCTTATTAACTGCTTGCCCCGCCTCCTAAATCCATGGCCGTACATCCCATCCCTAAAAATGCCGAAAGGTCGGCACAGGTCGGGATGTTCCAAAAGGGGCGGTCTTTTGCCAGTTCATAAACTGCGCCTGATGAACCGCCCAACAAAACGCAATTAAAGTTCCCCAATGGTATTCAGCACAAGAGGGCGATGCAACGATGTTGAGAAATGAAATATCGTTTGGATAAAAAACCGTATTGCGAAATCCCGATTTTTTTCGGGAATGCCATGAAATACTACAGCCCGGACAACAAAATAAATATGGTTGTATGGAAGAGTTTAAATATTCGGGTTTTGCTTAACACAACCCTGCCCGAATGCGTGTAACCAACGAAAATGTAATTTTTTGATAGTAGATTCCGATTTTATCGGGGGAGGAAAAAAGGGGAAAAATAAAATAAAAATGCCGGGTTGCATCCGGCACGAATTATTCAATAATATTAATTGGCCGTTGGGCATTTATAAGTGCTGATGCTGAATGAAACGCCCACTTCCGCTATGATATACTGGTCTCTTTGTTTACTCCACCCACGTTGCCTGCCCTCTACGCCAATGATTGCGCCGGTTTCAAAACTCCTGTCCTGCAAAATGCCGCCAATGGAGGGCTGTCCGTTTAATACGGGGAATTTATCAATACCAACAAAGGTGGTACTTACATCATCGAGGTAATCCGTAAGTGTCAGCCGGTGTGTAATTTGA
>JANOTW010000279.1:0-11121 GCA_031416575.1 Ferruginibacter sp. | reverse complement strand
CGTTATGCGCAAATAAAAACTAACATTTCATTAAATGGAGAAAAAGAAGAAATACGTTAGAAAAGTTGACTTTCATGAGAGTAAAGAATTTCTAAAAATCAATAGTCATATTAATACATGTTTGAGACTAATTGAACGACTGGTAAAGTATAATGAAGAATGCTTAAAAGAAGTGCAAGAACAACTTCAAGTCAACAGTTATATCATTGATTATCGAATTGATCAATTTAAACATTTTAAAGAAACCCTATCAACTGTCTTTTATAATTGCTTCTCGCTAAAATATGTTTATGAGATCAGCGCTACAATGAGGCTTTTTCAACTTGACACTACAATTGGATTAGCGTTGAAATCTCAAACTAGAACTATAACATTCAATTGTATTATTCAAATGGTAGGTACTTTTGAATTTACTCGAAAAAATTTTGAGCAACAAATTAAAGGAAGTCAATACTTCAATGCACTAAAAGTAAAATATCCAAAACTTGGTGACTCATTAGAATTACTGGGCAATTTTAGAAACACAATTCATAGCAATGGAATATGGGAAAAGAAAAATCCATTGGAATATAAATTGCAAAAAGGACCAATAACAATAAAAGAGGGAGAACCTATTATAGTTGAAATGTGGTTCCTTTATAGACTTATTTGGGATTGTATTAAACTATCCAAGCTAATGGCATTGGATAACAGCCCCGCTTTTTATAGGGAAACGCATTTGACAAACGGTGGCGAGAAAGTTGTTGTTTTGCAACTTGATAAGAATGCTGTTGACGAAATATTTAGAGCCGCAAATGATTCCGAATAATTATCTGCGCATAACATGGGTATTGCCAATAGTGGGGCTTGACATTGAAACAATCAGCAGCTGTAATTCTGTTGTGCTGTGGTTCGGGGCTTGACGAACAAAGCCCAGCTTTAGTTCTTAATATTTATCTTTATCAAAAAGCCGGGCAGCGGTTCCGGGCGGACGAATATAAATTCCCCATCATCGGCAATACCTGTCCGTTGTGTGCAACACTGTTTGGTTAAAAATTCTTACTTTTATATCATGACCACTTTACAAGTTGACATATTGAATCCAAAAGCAGGTAAACTGCTTGAAGATCTTGCCGAATTAAAATTAATTTCAATTCGAAATACATCGGGTGATGGATTTCTTAAACTAGTTAATAAATTCAGGGCAAAAGCAAAAAATAATCCTCCCTCACTTGAGGACATTGCCAATGAAGTAGAAATTGTAAGAGCAAAACGATATGCCAAAGCTAAAAGATAGAGTTATAATTGATACTAATCTTTGGATAAGCTTTTTACTTACAAAAGACCTTTCAAAATTTGACTCCATCATTGCTGATAATGAAATCACACTTGTTTTTAGCCAGGAGTTGGTAGACGAAATTGTAGAAGTGACGCAAATAATTAAGTTCAGAAGATATTTCAAATTGGATGATGTTGAAAGCTTAATGTTAAAAGTAAAAGCAAGGGCGGTTTTTATTGAAGTAACCAGCGAAATAAATGCTTGTAGGGACCCAAAAGATAATTTTCTACTATCACTTTCCGTAGACGGAAGTGCGACACATCTTTTAACAGGTGATAAAGACCTTCTCGTTTTAAAGAAGTTTGGCAAAACCAAAATCTCAACAATCACAGAATACTTGGGCGAAGAATAAGCACTACTGCCAACATTAGGCCAGATAGAAGAAATGCCCCCGAAAAAATGCCATCTGTTAGAAAAGAGCTAACGGGGGCATTTTTGATGCCTGGTGTTAAGCGTACACGGTACCCTCAGGCTGGCCCTTGTATAGCTGCACGAGTAGCCCGGCCTTCGCATTAGCCTCAGTAAGTTTGTAGGGCATGTACCCCTGATAGCTGTACTTTGTTGGTGTTGGCATATAAGTCGAAGTTTTATGATGATATATAAAGGATAGCTATTCCTTTTAAGCAATTTGTAAAAAACTCTATTTTTTTACAAATATTTCAAAAAATTATAATTCATAATTTAATTTAAAGCTACACAGTTTAGAATATTTCTCTATTGATCAACTTATTTCATCGTTATATCCTGTTTTTTAGCCATTAAATAAATAATTTTTATTATTCAATGATTATGTTTAGATAACTAACCAAACATTATTTTAATAAATATATATTTAGATTGAACTTTTGATTTAAAAAAACTGTAATTTTACAGTATAAGTAATATATGTTAATAAAAATTAATAACATTTATATTATTTTTTAAATCTTAAAAACAATTGAGCATGAGACGACTTACAACCAAATCAGTGATACCTTTTGCGGTATTAATTGTTCTTGCTTTAGCGGCAGCCTTTATTGCACCCGAAGCAGATTATGTTCCCGGCCCTAACGATCCCCAATACAACGCTTCTGATATGGTCTGGGTATTAATCTCAACAGCGCTGGTTTTTTTAATGACACCAGGGCTTGCATTTTTTTATGGTGGGATGGTTAACCGTAAGAATGTAATTTCCACCATGATTAAAAGCGTGGTTGCTGCGGGTATCGTTGGTGTATTATGGATCGTTGTTGGATTCAGTTTAAGCTTTGGTGATTCCATTGGGGGCTTTATCGGTGATCCGCGAACCTTCTTGTTTTTTCAGGGCGTAAAGTCACATGCCGCATGGCCGCTGGCTAATACGATACCGCTTACACTTTTCGCTTTATTCCAGTTAATGTTTGCAGTCATTACACCAGGCCTCGTAGTAGGCGCAGTTGCCGAACGGATCCGCTTTACATCTTATGTAGTATTTATAGTTTTATTCAGCTTATTGGTTTATGCGCCTGTAGCACACTGGAGCTGGCATCCCGAGGGATTCCTTGCCAAAATGGGTGCCTGGGATTTTGCAGGTGGTACCGTTGTGCACATTACTGCAGGATGTGCCGCATTAGCAGGCGCCTTGGTTTTAAAGCGTCGTAAATCACACCAGGAAAGAGCCGAAATTCCACCAGCGAATGTGCCGTATGTTTTAATTGGTACAGGTTTACTATGGTTTGGTTGGTTTGGTTTCAATGCAGGATCTGCGGTAGGAGCTACGCCATTAGCTGTGAATGCTTTTGGAACAACCAATACAGCAGCAGCAGCAGCAGGTTTGGCCTGGATGTTTTTTGATGTATTAAAAGGTAAAAAGCCTTCTGTTCTGGGATTTTGTATCGGGGCCGTAGTTGGATTGGTGGCTATTACTCCTGCAGCAGGATTTGTAGGTATTCCACAAAGTATCATTATTGGTGTGGTTGGCGCCATCGTTTCAAATATTGCGGTTAGCATCAAACAAAAATCAAGATTAGATGATACATTAGATGTTTTTCCTTGCCATGGTTTAGGTGGTATGGTAGGTATGTTAATGACCGGGGTATTTGCAAGCCAGTTGGTACATGGTATTAAGGATGGTCCAAATGGCTGGGCTTATGGCAATTTTCCATTCTTTTTAACCCAATTAAAAGCGATGTTGATAGTAGTTGTTTACAGTTTTACTGTTTCATTCCTGATTTTTAAGTTCATCAATTTTATTGTACCAATACGCGTTAGCGCTGCTGATGAAGAAGAAGGCCTGGATGCATCACAACATGATGAAAAGTATTTACAGGGAACATTATTGGTAAAGAACGGCGGGACATTTGAAGAAAAGGATAATATTTAAAATTGTCAATAAGGAATTAAGAATTATTCTGAGCAAAGGATTAAAACGTGAGGAAAATTTTTTGTCCAGGCAGTGAAGCAATGAGCATCATTGTTGCATCGCCCTCTTGTACTGAATACCAATGGGCAACTTTAATTGCGTTATACTGCGTTTTGCCGCTGGTTTAACGTTGCTGCTAAAAAAATTTAAAAGGGTAACCATGCCTGTAACCAATCCCAATTATTTAATTAAAACTTTAAAAAATGAGAAAAAAAATTTTAGCTGCAGCGGTAATTATAACTGCCATATCAAATGGTGTAGCCGCACAGGATTCTACTAAATCAGTAACGATATCAGGCAGCTTAGACGCTTATTACCGACATAATTTTGCCAATAATGGCACCAATAATTTGACAAGTTTTACCAATTCTCAAAATTCATTTGAGCTGGGTATGGCTTCCATAAGAGCTGATGCCTCTGCATTGTCAGGAAAGGTAACTGGAGTAATTGATCTTGGTTTCGGCCGCAGGGAAGAAGAATTTTCTTACAACGATGGTGTTACCACTGGTAAAAACGGGTTCGTTTCACTTACAAATATTAAGCAGTTGTACATGACTTATGCTCCTTCAGCCAAAATAAAATTTACAATGGGTAAATTCGCAACACATGTTGGTTACGAATTAGTGGATGCCCCGCTCAACCGGAACTATAGCATGTCGTACATGTTTACCAACGGGCCGTTCTTTCACACAGGTTTAAAAATGGATGTTACGGCTGGGCCGGTTGGCTTTATGCTGGGTGTTGCCAATTATACCGACCAAACCACTTCTACCATTGCTACTAAAAGCATAATCGGGCAAATCAGTGGCGGGTCTTCTAACGGGAAACTTAAAGCATACTTTAATTATGTGGGCTCGTATGGTTCAAAATCAAAGTCAATTCCAGGTGGTTTACAAAGCCTGAGCCAATACGATTTGGTTGTTACAGCTGCATTTACCAGCAAATTCAACATTGGTGTTAATGGAACTATTCAAAGCAGGCAAACCGGCATCACCAGTGCCAGTGGAAGCTGGAAAGGGGCCGCCTTATACCTGAACGTAGATCCATCTTCAGTAATTGGGCTTACGTTAAGAACTGAATATATCAGCGACAGCAAATTGGTTTATTTTGGTGCAAAAAACATTTTTGCCAATACTTTATCATTGAATTATAAAGTAGGGCCTTTTACCCTCATTCCTGAATTAAGAATTGAATCCGCTCAAAATACCATTTTCGTAAAAAATAATGGATCAGCATCCAAATCAACAGCAACAGCTTTATTGGCTGCAGTATATAAGTTTTAATAAAGCGCTGTACAATGTACAGTTATATTTTTCATATGGCAAGCAATCGTTAAGGCCCTTCATTTTTATGAGGGGCCTCTATTTTCATATATACTGCGCAGGGGATAAATTAGTGAAATTTATTTTGCACGATACCCAAATAAAATACGCTCCCCAATTAATTTAAAACGCAATTAAAGATCCCCAATGGTATTCAGTACACGTCCCGATTAAAGTGTAACATCAGGATGCCCCGATAAAAGATCGGGGCAAGCGATGCAAGGATGTTGAGCAAGGAAATATAGCTTGGTCAAAAAACCCTGTATTTCGAAATCCCGGCCTGTGCCTGTAGACCTTTCGGCATTTTTCGGGAATCCATATAGCTTCAATGCCCGGACAAAAAATTTTTCCTCACGTTTTTATCCCTTGTGCAGTATAGTAGCTTACCAGCTTATTCTTCCTTGATTAAAAATTAAATAAAAATATACAGGGTGTAAAATAAGGGGTGCTTCCCAAATTGTAGCTGGCTGGTGGTACACCAGCCAAGTGAAGCCCGTCCACCGCAGCGGATGTCACACCGACTACCTTCCTGATAACTGTAGCGGTAATTTGGAATGCACACGAAATAAGTTAGGGGCACCGTTGCTTATTCAAAATTTCAGGTTAGGCATTTTATCCACCTTCGCTCAGCTTGC
The DNA here is from genome assembly GCA_031416575.1 of Ferruginibacter sp. Lineage (GTDB taxonomy): Bacteria > Bacteroidota > Bacteroidia > Chitinophagales > Chitinophagaceae > Ferruginibacter. The sequence goes on along the minus strand of JANOTW010000279.1, from coordinate 5,466 downwards.
ATCCAAAAATTTTGTATTATAAATAGTCCGGTAGGGTCATATTAATCAGCGGATAAATATTTTATGTTTCAATGCAGCATATTTAACAAAAATTAAATCTTAGTTAAAAAAAATCAATACTTTTTTAAATATTATTTAACAGGTACTAAATTTTTCATTAATTTGCACCTTCATAAACTTTAAACAATTAGCTATGCTTAAAAAACTAACTACTTCATTTTTAACAGCCCTATGTTTGCTATTATTTAGTAATGTGCTGTTAGCACAAAAAACAGTTACCGGAAAAATTACGGATTCAAACAATCAACCCGTTGCAGGAGCAACTGTTTCTGTAAAGGGAACAAATTTTGCAGCCCAAACGGATGCTTCAGGAAATTTCTCTCTTTCAGTTCCGGGTGGAAGAAATACCTTAACTATTTCTTCTGTAGGCTTTACACCACAGGATGTGAACATTGCCAGCCAAAATTCAGTTTCTATTTCTTTACAAACTACAACTTCCAGTTTGAATGAAGTAATAGTTACTGGTTACACTGCTCAGCGAAAGAAAGATATAACCGGATCTGTATCGGTTGTTAATGTAGCTGAAATGAAGCAGACACCTGTTGGAACAGGTGCAGAAGCATTGCAGGGCCGTGCCTCCGGCGTTACCGTTATAACTTCTGGCCAGCCTGGCGCTGCAAGCGATATACGCATCCGGGGCATTACTGGTTTTGGTAATAACTCACCACTCATTATTGTTGACGGTGTAAGAGGAAACCTGCATGATATTAATTTAAACGATATTGAGTCTATGCAGGTACTGAAAGATGCATCGGCTGCTATTTATGGTGTGGCAGGATCAAATGGGGTTATAATTGTAACTACTAAAAAAGGCAAAACCGGAAAAGCTAAAATAAGTTATGATGGTTATTATGGTATCACTACCCGCGGCCCTGGGTACGATATGGCAAGCACCCAGGAACAAGCAAATGCCATCTGGTTGCAACAACGTAATTCGGGGATCGCTAATCCGAGCAGTAAGCAATATGGAAGTGGCGCAAATCCGGTTATCCCAGACTATATAACACCTTTTGGCAGTTTTGAGGGTGCTCCAAATACTGCTCCTTCAACTTATAACATTAATTCCAACCAAATTACAAGAGCTAATAAAGTAGGCACGAACTGGTATGATGTAATTACCCGCAATGCACCATTGCAAAGCCACAATGTTTCAGTAAGTTCAGGATCCGAAAAAAGTTCGTACTTCTTTTCCATGGGGCACCTTAACCAGCAGGGTATTGCCCAATTCCAGTATCTACAAAGATATTCCGTAAGAGCTAATACGCAGTTTACCATTAAGGATAAGATCCGTGTTGGCGAAAACGCTTATGTTTTTTATAAAACCAATCCCACTTTTGGTAATCAGAGTGAAGGCAGTCCTTTTACCACAGTTTTCCGTGAAGATGCCATTATTCCAGTGTATGACATTATGGGTAATTATGGAGGTACTAAATCGCAGGATTTGGGTAATGCAAGAAACCCTTATGCTGATATAGCCCGTACCAGGAATAATAAAAATCATAGTTGGGATATTAATGGAAATGTGTATGCAGAAGTTGATATTTTAAAGCATTTTATTTTACGTACCAATTTTGGAGGAACCATGAACAATAATTATAATTATAATTTTAATTATGTGGGTTATGAAAATGCGGAAGGAAATACCGGTGCGAATTCTTTCAGCGAAAATGCGGGTTATAATACCCAATGGACTTACACCAACACCCTGGCCTATAACAATATTCTTGGGGACCATACCGTAAAAGGCCTTCTCGGTACTGAGGCAGTTAATTACTATGGACGGTTTATGAGTGCAGGCAGGAGCAATTACTTCTCGGAGAATCCCAATTACTGGACAATCAATGCAGGTTCACCTGGCGCTCAATCAAATTCGGGTGATGCATATCAAAGCTCATTATGGTCGCAGTTTGCACGGCTTGAGTATGGGTTTAAGGGAAAATACCTGCTAAATGCGAGCGTACGCAGGGATCAGGCTTCGGTGTTTGATGACAGTGTAAGAACAGGATATTTCCCCGCTGTTTCCGCTGCCTGGAGAATATCTGAAGAAAACTTTTTTAAAGGGATCACCTTCATCAACGATTTGAAATTTCGTTATAGCTGGGCAAAACTGGGTTCTACCAGCAATGTTCGCGCTACCAACCCTTTTAATTTGTATGGCACAAGGGCAGGCCGGTCTTTTTATGATATTTCAGGTTCAAGCACAGCTCCTGCGGGTGGTTTTTTCAGAAGTAATGTCGGAAACCGTGCAACAACATGGGAAGGCGATATCATTTCAAATATAGGATTAGACGCCACTCTCCTGAACAATAAAATTGATTTTACTATTGATTGGTACAAAAAGAAAATTACCGGATTATTATTCACGGCCTCAGGAATTCAATATGACAGGATATTTACCGGAGATGCATCTCTTCCCCTAGTAAATATTGGTAATATGCAAAATACAGGGATAGACCTCAATATTACCTATCATGGCGTAATAGCCAAAGACTTTAAATTTGATGTTTCAGGTATGTTTACTTCTTATAATAATAAAATTATTGATATACCCGGGGTTCCATTCTTTAATGGCCCTCAAATAAGAAATGTTATTCCACAACGTAATCAGGAAGGCCATCCGGTAGGGGCTTTCTTTGGTTACAAGGTACTAGGGCTTTTTCAAAGTGCAGATGATGTTGCCAAATCACCCACACAAAATGACGCTTCCCCGGGATTGTTCAAATACCAGGACGTAGATAACAATGGAAAAATTGATGACAACGACCGGACATTTATTGGTGACCCAAACCCGGATTTTACTTACGGGATGAATCTTTCATTCAACTATAAAAACTTCGATTTCTCTACCTTCTTCTTTGGATCCAAGGGAAATGATATTTTCAATAACACTAAATTTTTTACTGATTTCCCTGACTTTTTTAAAGGTGGTATCAGGCGTGATGTGGCCCTTAATTCATGGACACCCACAAATACCAATACCAATATCCCTAAAATGCGCACAACGGGTGGATTTAGTTCTAACACTGTAACCAATAGTTACTTTATCAGTAAGGGGTCATATTTACGCAATAAGCAAATGCAACTGGGTTATACACTGCCGGCTTCATTGCTTTCAAGACTATCTATTGACCGTTTGCGGATTTATGTACAGGCAGCTAATTTATTTACAATTACCAAATACGAAGGGTTGGATCCTGAATTGCAAAGTAGTGACATTAATAACACGGTTGGTTTTGGTATAGACCAGGGCAATTATCCGCATACCCCAGCTTTTCTTTTTGGTATTAACCTTAATTTTTAAATCTCATAATATAGTTTGATATGAAAAATATAAAATATAAAATATTTATTGCCGCGGCGTTTGCAAGTATGATAGCGCTGGCTGCCTGTAAAAAAAGTTTCCTTGATAAACCGCCTTTAGGTACTCTAAGCCCGGAAATTTTGGCGACAGAAGCAGGTGTTCAGGGTTTATTGATCGGCGCTTATTCTTTGGTTGATGGAGAAGGCGCACCAGGTGATGGTTTTGCCTCAGGTGCATCTAACTGGACTTATGGTGGCGTGGCAAGCGATGATGCTTACAAAGGCTCGGATCCTACTGATGTGGCTGATGTTGCCCCTTTTGAAAAATTCGTAACCTTAACCCCAACCAACGGAGCAATACCCCAAAAGTGGAGTCTGTGTTATGCCGGGGCGCAACGTTGCAATGATGTATTAAGAACAATGGCAATTGCAACCGGTATATCCTCAGCAAATCAAATTACGATAGCTGCACAGTCCCGTTTTTTGAGGGCATACTTTCACATGGAAATAAAAAAAGTTTTCAATAATATAATTTATGCTGATGAGACAGTATCACCCCAGAATATCAATGTTTCCAATACAGTTGATGCCTGGCCGAAAATTGAAGCGGATTTGCAATTTGCAGTTACTAATTTGCCTGAAACATGGAGTGAGGCGGGAAGGGTAAATAAATCTGCGGCAAAAGCATTGTTAGCAAAGGCGTATATATTTCAGAAGAAGTTTTCAGTTGCTTATCCCATATTGCAGGATTTAATCGCTAACGGTAAAACAGCCAAAGGTGAAAAATATGCGCTTATGCCCAACTATTATTCGAACTTTAATCCTGCTCAAAAGAACAGTTCCGAATCAGTTTTCGCAGCGCAAACTTCAGTTAAGGATGGTTCGTCAGTAGATTGGGGAGGTGATCCAAATGGCAATTATGGGGATATTTTAAATTTTCCCTACAATGGCGGCCCGGGCGGCTGCTGCGGTTTTTATAATCCTTCACAGGATCTTGCCAATGCATTCAAGACTAATGCTGTAACCGGGCTTCCTTTGCTTGATGAGTCGTATGCATTGGGTTTGAACGTAAGCAGTGCTGCTCTTCGTTATGTAGGTACATTAGATCCCAGAATTGACTGGACAATGGGTAGAAAACCGATTCCGTATTTGGATTGGGGTAACCATCCCGGCTTTGACTGGATAAGGAACCCGGTGAATAATGGTGAATTTAGCCCTAAGAAAAATGTGTACGCCTTATCTCAAAGAGAGGCCTTTACTGATGTAGGAAGTCAATATTGGGGACCAACCCAACTGGTTGCTAATAATGTGAACATTATCCGGTTTGCGGATGTATTATTATGGGCCGCCGAATGTGCCCAGGCTGCCGGTGATATACCAACAGCTATGGGTTATGTAAATAGTATTCGCACAAGGGCAGCCAATCCTACGGGATGGGTTTACATTAACAGTACTTTTAATGCTCCAACAGCAACATACACTACACAAACTACACCTGCGGATAATTATAAAATTGGTTTATATACTGCTGCCACGTTTACTGCTGCAAATGCCCTTAAAGCCATCCAGGTTGAGAAAAGGTTGGAAATGGCGATGGAAGGCCATCGCTTCTTTGATCTTGTCAGGTGGGGAATAGCTGCTCCGGTAATAAATACATATATCAGCAGGGAAAAAGCGGCAAGGCCCTTAAAGTCAGATGCGAATTTTGTTGCGGGAAAGAATGAGTATTTCCCAATTCCCCAAAATTCGATTGATAACCTGAATGCTGATGGAACCATTAGATTAAAGCAAAACGCCGGGTATTAAGCTGCTTTTTTTAAATTAGATAGGAGACAGGGTAAGCCCCTGTCTCTTTTTTTGTATAGTTATACAGTGCAAGGGATAAAATTCCGCACAATGTTTTTAATGAGCCAGGCTGACCCACTACTTTTGTACAACTATACAATTTTGTTGTCGTACCATTATTAAAAAAAATACTTAATTCTACTTTGACAAGTCATAAAACAGTTTGTTAGGATTGCGGTTATTTCTGATATTGCGGCCATGCAAATATCACCCATAAATATAGGCATGAGCGAGCCCAGGCTCACCCGATGAATCGGGACA
>JANOTW010000278.1:0-17972 GCA_031416575.1 Ferruginibacter sp. | reverse complement strand
ATCATGTGGATGTTTTCTTCATCCAACACCGTATCACGTTCCAAAACGATTTCGTTTCTTTCGATACTTACTACTTCACCCGTATCCTCATCCACAAAATCTTCTACCCAGGTACGTAATACACGTGCGGCAAGGCGTTTGCCAATATATTTTTGCAAGGATTTCTTATCCACTTTTACCTCATCGGCCATTCCAAATAATTCCAATATATCCTTATCGGTTTCAAAACCGATAGAACGTAAAAGGGTTGTTACAGGGAATTTCTTTTTTCGATCAATGTATGCATACATCACATTATTAATGTCTGTAGCAAACTCCATCCAGGCGCCTTTAAAAGGAATTACCCTGGCAGAGTAAATCTTGGTTCCGTTCGGATGAACAGACTGGCCAAAGAATACACCAGGAGAACGATGCAACTGGGATACAACCACCCTTTCAGCGCCATTGATAACAAATGTACCACGAGGGGTCATGTAAGGGATATTTCCAAGGAACACATCCTGAACAATTGTTTGGAAATCCACGTGCTCTTCATCATTACAGCTCAACCTGAGTTTTGCTTTTAACGGAACCGCGTATGTCAATCCTCTTTCGATACACTCATCAATGGTGTAGCGTGGGGGATCAACGAAATAGTCTAAGAACTCCAGTACAAAGATGTTACGCGTATCTGTAATAGGAAAGTTTTCCTTGAACACACGGAATAATCCTTCGTTGTTACGCTTATCGGGCGTAGTTTCCAACTGGAAGTAGTCTTTAAACGATTGAATCTGGATTCCGAGTAAATCGGGAGTTTCCGCCAGGAGTTCAACTTTTCCGAAATTGATACGCTGTGCGGCGGGTGATTTTGTTGCAGACATATTGTAAATAAAACGTTTTAATGCTGAGAAGTTTCTTTAATCAAGGATGAAAAACAATTGAATGCTAGTAACCCAAAAATAAAGGATTGCAAATGTAAGGATAAGAATTCAATTATAGAAATCCATCAATCTAATTTTCACATTTTTGGTTTGATTTTTGATAATCGCCTGAGCAAACCGTAAAATGGGGTCTAAATATCGGTTTCAAACCGTACTTATTGACGAAAGGTTTTACCAGATTTTCGACCTGTTTTCAGGATTAATAAACATTTTATCGCCTTTTTTTACCCCAAAAGCGTTATAAAAAGGATCGAAATTAGCTGCGGGACCGTTTACTCGGTACATTTCCGGAGAGTGGGGGTCGGTAGTTACCCTTACCCTAATGACTTCATCCCTTTGTTTAAGACGCCATACCTGCGCAAAGCCAAGAAAAAACCGTTGATCAGGAGTAAGTCCATCTACCACTTCATTTCCTCTGCCCTGCTTTGTCATTTTAAACGCATCATATGCAATTGCCAAGCCACCGATATCAGCCAGGTTTTCACCTAGTGTAAGGTTACCATTTACATGCAAAGAATCCAACACAGTGAAGGCATTGTACTGATTTACCACTAATCCCGTTTTTGATTTAAATTTATCGCCATCTGCGCTAGCCCACCAGTTTTTCATATTTCCTACCTCATCATATTGGCTTCCCTGGTCATCAAAACCATGTGTCATTTCATGTCCTATAACCATTCCGATGCCTCCATAATTTATAGCATCATCTGCATTCAGATCGAAGAACGGAAATTGTAAAATCCCAGCCGGAAATACGATTTCATTATTGGTTGGGTTATAATAGGCATTTACTGTTGGCGGACTCAGGCCCCACTCGGTGCGATCGACAGGTTTGCCAATTTTATCCACCGTTTCCTTTTGATTGTGTGCCTGCACCATTTGGGCATTCTCGAAAAAATCACTTCTGTCTATCACCACATCATCAAAGTTTTTCCATTTAGAAGGGTACCCTATTTTCTTAAGAAAAGTATTCAGTTTGGCGAGCGCTTTTTGCTTCGTGCTATCACTCATCCAATCCAGGTTTTTAATCCTGTTCGCAAATGCTTTTTGAAGATTATTTACTAATTCGTCCATTCGTTTTTTGGCGCTATCTGTAAAATATTTTTTTACGTACAACTGTCCTAACAATTCCCCCAGGTCTCCATCTACCCTATTCACCATTTTTTTCCAGCGTTCCTGGTCTTTTTTCTGGCCACTAAATGTTTTATTGAATTCAAAGCTGGCGTTTATGAAATCTTTACTTAGTAAACCCGCATTGCCACTGATGAAATCAAATTTAACCTTGGTTTTCCAAGTATCTATCGGCTGACTGGCAAGTAGCGTACTGAGTGCTTTATAGTACCCTGGCTGACTAATATTTATACTATCAACCCTCACATTGATTTTATTAAATAAATTTTGCCAACCGATATTGGGAGCTTGCTTTTCCAACTCCCCAATACTCATTTTATTATAGTTTTTTTGCGGGTCCCTTAACTCAACGGGTGTGCGATGAGATTCAGCTATCTCGGTTTCCAGTGCCAGCACAGATTGTGCATTTTTATTTGCTGAAGAAGAATCCAGGCCAGTAAGTGTAAATATTTTTGAAGCGAACTTAACCAATGCATTTCTTGCAGCAACTGTAGCACTGTCTTTTCGAGAATAATATCCCTTCTCAGGCAATGATAATCCTGCCTGAGAAAAAACAGGAATATTAATGGTGCTGTTCTTTTCATCAGCGCCCACATAAAAGCCGAATAGGCCTCCCTCTCCTTTGGCAAAAAGATCAGCTAACAGTTCCATCATTTCCTTTTGATCTTTTACCGCATCAATTTTGGCCAGTACTGGCTTTAATGGCTCGCTTCCCATTTTGTCAATAACCATGGTATCCATACCACTTGCATAATAGTCACCTACTTTTTGTTCAAGGCTTCCTTTTGTACTCTTTGATGTGGAGGCTTCATCTAAAATACCTTTGAGATTTTTTAAATTGCCTTCGTATAAAGTATAGTAGCTCCCCCAACCGCTGAGGTCGTCAGGAATCACCTGACTGGTCATCCATTTACCATTGGCATACAGAAAAAAATTATCGCCAGGCTTTATCGTTGTATCCATTCCAGTTTTATCAAAGAAGGAGGTTTGAGTTACTGAAGAAGCGTCTTTATCTGAATTGTTGCATGCGGTAAATGATGCGGTAAACATTAAGCTTAGCAGGAGATTAGTATATTTCATATAACAGTAAGTTAACTTTTTGTAAATAAAATAAAAACCACGTAAAGTTTAAAATATATTACATGAAAGGAAAAATAAAAGCCAGGAATTGCTCCCCGGCTTTTAAAGCTATTTTATAAACTTTTGAATTAAGCTATTTCAACATCAGCGCCTGCATCATCCAACTTCTTTTTCAGTTCTTCTGCGGTTGCTTTGTCAACACCTTCTTTAACTGGTTTTGGAGCTGTATCCACTAAATCTTTAGCCTCTTTCAGTCCTAATCCTGTTAATTCTTTAACGATTTTTACAATCGCCAATTTGTTAGGACCTGCTGCTTTTAAGATTACATTGAAAGATGTTTTCTCTTCAACAACAGCAGCTTCGCCACCGCCTGCACTTACTACAACTGCTGCTGCAGCCGGTTCAATACCGTACTCTGATTTTAAAAATTCCGCTAATTCCTGTACTTCTTTTACTGTTAAGCTTACTAAGCTTTCAGCTAATACTTTTACGTCTGCCATAATGTTTAAATTTTTTCCGCCTTCATTGTTTTGCACTCCGGCGGAGTTTTAAAAAAATTGTTGATGCCTTTATTTGCCCATCCGGCCAGGGAGTAATTTTATTATTAACCCATATAAATGGATAAGATCTAAACGAACTATTCCGCTGCCGGCGCTTTTGCTCCAGGAGCAGCGGTGTCATCAGCGGCTGGTTTTGCAGCCTCTGTAGTTTGTGCAATTGCTTCGGCTGCTGGTGCAGTCGCTTCAGCAATTGGTTTTGCAACCTCTACAGTTGGAGTAGTTGCTTCAGCAATTGGTTTTGCAACCTCTGCTGTTGGTGCAGTTGCTTCGGCTATTGGTTCAGCTTCGTCAACAGGACTAACTGCTTCGTCAACTTTTGCCGCATCTTTATTTTGTAAAGCACCCAATACGCGTTGAATCGGAGCTTGTAACAATCCGATTACTTCACCAATCAATTCATTCTTGGTTTTGATCTGTGTCAATGCTTTCAGTTGGTTATCGCCAACGAATATATCACCGTTGATGAAAGCCGCTTTCAGCTCAGGTTTTTCACCCTTGCTTTCCTTTCTGAAACTACTTAAAATTAAAGCTGGTTCCTTAGGATTTTCGCTGAATAAAAGAGCGGTTACATTGTGTAAAGAATCATATACACCTGCATATTTTTCAGTGTCTAAGCTTTCCAATGCTTTTTTAATGAGTGTATTTTTTGCAACCTTCATTTCAACCTGCTTATCAAAGCAATGGCTGCGCAATTTGGTTATCTGGGCAACTGATAAACTTTCTGTATCAGTAACATAGAAATTGCTGTATTGCGTAAACTTGCCTTTCAATACTTCTATTACTTCGTTTTTTTCCTGTTTTGTCATAACAAATATTTTGTGTAAAAGCTTTACCTACAACTTCTACCGTAATTAATTTTGTACCGTTTTAGTATCAATTAAAATACCCGGGCTCATTGAGCTGGCCATGCTGACACCTCTAAGGTAAATCCCTTTAGAGGAAGATGGTTTTAGTTTTACAATAGCGTTGATTAATTCCTGGCTGTTCTCCGCAATTTTTTCGGCGCCAAAACTTACACGTCCGATAGAGGCATGGATGATACCCACTTTGTCAACTTTAAAAGCGATCTTTCCACCTTTTACTTCATTTACGGCATTCGCTACATCATTGGTAACCGTACCAGTTTTAGGGTTCGGCATTAAGTTACGCGGCCCTAATACTTTACCCAGTTTACCAATCTTAGGCATTACGGAAGGCGTAGCGATGATCACATCAACGTCCGTCCATCCGCCTTCAATTTTCGTAATAAATTCTTCGAGGCCAACAAAATCAGCGCCGGCGGCCTTTGCTGCTTCCTCCTTATCAGGTGTACAAAGCACCAATACTTTTTTAGTTTTACCGGTACCATGAGGCAATGAAACCGTACCACGGATGGCCTGGTCGGCTTTTTTAGGATCTACTCCCAATTTGATATGCAAATCAACAGAACTGTCGAATTTGGTGGTGTTTATTTCTTTCACTAAGGTGCAGGCTTCCTTTAAGGAATATGTTTTATTAACATCAACCTTAGCGTTTGCTAATTTTCTTTTTTTAGTAATCATTTTCTAAAATTTTTGTGGTTGATAATTAATTTTCCCAGGGGGCTTTTCCGTCAACTGTTAAACCCATGCTACGTGCAGTTCCGGCAATCATGCTCATGGCGCTGTTTAGCGTAAAGGCATTCAAATCAGCCATTTTATCTTTGGCTATATCTTCAACCTGTGCCCATGATACTTTACCAACCTTTACACGGTTTGGTTCTTTACTGCCACTGGTAATTTTAGCGGCTTCCATTAACTGAACTGCGGCCGGGGGGGTTTTAATAATAAATTCGAAAGACTTATCTGCGAATACAGTAATAAGTACGGGAAGTATTTTCCCTGGTTTATCCTGGGTCCTTGCATTAAATTGCTTACAGAACTCAATGATGTTTACACCCTTGGAACCTAGTGCAGGCCCGATGGGCGGTGCCGGATTAGCTTGTCCTCCTTTACATTGGAGCTTGACATAGCCGGTAATTTCTTTTGCCATGTTATGATTTTTTTTGGTGATAGCGTGCCGGTAATTACCGGCACTCCCAATTCAATAAATTCTACTAAGAACTATTTGGGGCGGCGAAGGTAAGGGAATGTTTTTAAAAAATTTGCATGTAGTAAAAAAAATTCCGGAATATCCGTGCAATTATAAAAGTGTACAAATAAAGGCGGGATGCTTTTCTAATTACAACGTGGGAAAAGATCCCCAATGGTATGCGGTACAAGGGAGTGACACAACGATGCTTAATTGAAAAACAAATGCCCGTAAACAAACTATTTTTTAACTCCGCAACATTAATGTTATAATACCAATATCCCGGTTGCCTCCATTGTCATTTCTTTCTTTGGCTCTTTTATAGCTGCTATTTCTGCCTTAGTTTTTCCTGCATCTTCCGCATAATGCCTGAGCATTTCTACGGAAGTTGCTTTAAAAGTGGCGGTACCTTGCGCAACGATGGTTTTACCATTCATGGCCAATGGGACCATAAAAGAATGATCTTTCATTTTAACCATCACCGGGCCATTGGATGTTTGCATTTTTAGCCAGCATCCTTCCGCCTTACAAACTTCTACCACTTCACCTTTCACTTTTACTTCGGCAATAGGTTTAGCCGTTAAAATGGTAGCTAACTCATCAGCATTTACAGCTCCTTCAATAGTTGTTTTCACTCCAAAAGTCATTCCTTTGGTGGCCGGGCCTTTTGGTGGCTGTGCTATCATTATAAAGGTTGACAGCAATCCTGGAATTAAAAAAAATAGCTTTTTCATGTTTGAATAGTTTAAATAAAAAAAAGCCACAAAATGTGGCTTCTTAAATATTATCCTAATTTTTCTACCTGCATATAATTCAGTTCCACGGGTGTGGCCCTTCCGAATATTTTAACCTGTACTTTTAATTTCTTTTTCTCGTCATTTACTTCTTCCACCATACCATTAAAGTCATTGAAAGGCCCATCAATGATCTTAATAGTTTCACCAATAATAAATGGTTCGCTCATTGTCATTCCACCACCTTCGCCCATTTCATCCACTTTGCCTAACATTTTATTAACCTCGGCTTTACGCAATGAAATAATATTGCCTTTGCTTCCTTTCCCATCGGTTAAAAAGTGCATTACATTGCTGATATTGCTGATGTGCTGTACCATATCATCATTCAGCTTATTATTAGCAACTTCAATCATCACATATCCGGGATAGAAGTTTCTTTCCCTCATCACCTTTTTTCCAGCCTGTACTTTATACACTTTCTCTACCGGTAAAAAGATTTGTTTAATAATTTCGCTCCATCCGTTACGTATAATATCCTTATCGAGGTATTCCTTGATCTTACGCTCCTTGCCACTTACAACACGAAGTACATACCATTTACTTTCTTTTTCCTGTGTTATTGATTCTTCCATTATTAGTTTGACTTAAATAAGGAGTAAATAAATTTTAAAGACCCATTAGCTACAAAATCCATTATCCCTACAATGGCGGTAATAAATATGGTAGCGCCCAATACAATCATGGTTGACTGCTGTAATTGCTCCCAACTTGGCCAGGTTACTTTCTCAACCAATTCTTTGTATGAGTCTCTTAAATACGCTGTCAGTTTGTTCATAATAATTAATTTGCTAATTAGCTAATGTGCTAATGTGCTAATTTTAAAACAGTGTGTATTTACCATTAGCAAATCAGCACATTATCAAATTGTCACATTTTATTCAGCACGGGAACTAGGATTCGAACCAAGATCAAAGGTTTTGGAGACCCGTATGCTACCGTTGCACCATTCCCGTAGATGCCTCCCCAAGCCCCTCCAAAGGAGGGTTTATAAGAGGCCTAATAATTTAAAGAATTTTTGTAAAAGTACGCAAATCCAATTTTATTTTCAAGATTATGGAAAGCTTACTTTTTAAAAAGCAAAGTACCAAAGGTAATTAACCAAAGGTACTTTACTATATTTTGAGCTCTTCCTAAGCCCCTCCTATGGAAGGGTTGGTGGAGGCCATTTATTTTACAATCTCAGTAACCTGGCCAGCGCCTACTGTACGGCCACCTTCACGTATCGCGAATTTCAAACCTTTTTCCATTGCAATTGGCTGAATCAACACAACGTTCAATGAAGTGTTATCACCAGGCATCACCATTTCAGTTCCTGCGTTCAAAGTAACTTCACCAGTTACATCTGTAGTACGGAAATAAAACTGAGGACGGTATTTGTTAAAAAATGGAGTATGACGTCCACCTTCTTCTTTGCTCAATACGTAAACTTCACCTTTAAATTCGGTGTGCGGAGTAATTGAACCTGGTTTGCATAGCACCATACCACGACGGATCTGGGTCTTTTCAATACCACGTAACAATAAACCTGCGTTATCACCAGCTTCACCTTCGTCCAATAATTTTTTGAACATTTCTACACCGGTAACAGTAGAAGTCAATGGTTTTTCCATCAAACCTACAATCTCAACACCTTCACCTACTTTAATACGGCCTCTTTCAATACGACCGGTAGCAACAGTACCACGGCCAGTAATAGAGAAAACATCTTCCACACTCATCAGGAATGGTAAATCAACTAAACGCGGAGGTAATGGAATGTAACTATCAACAGCATCCATTAATTCATCAATCTTAGCCATCCATTTTTCATCACCAGCTAAAGCGCCGGTTGCAGAACCCTGGATGATCGGTGTATTATCGCCATCAAAACCGTAAGAAGTCAACAACTCACGAATTTCCATTTCTACTAATTCCAATAATTCCGGATCGTCCACCAAATCAACTTTGTTCATGAAAACAACGATTTGAGGTACACCTACCTGGCGGGCCAGCAAAATATGTTCTTTAGTTTGTGGCATAGGTCCATCTGTAGCCGCAACTACAAGGATAGCACCATCCATCTGGGCAGCGCCGGTAATCATGTTCTTCACATAATCTGCATGACCAGGACAATCAACATGAGCATAGTGACGCTTAAGTGTAGCATACTCAACGTGTGCAGTGTTTATCGTAATACCTCTTTCTTTTTCTTCAGGAGCACCATCAATATCATCGTAATTTTTTTTCACCGCCAAACCTTTTTTAGACAAAACATCGGTTATAGCGGCTGTTAGTGTTGTTTTACCATGATCCACGTGACCGATAGTACCAACATTTAAATGGGGTTTATCCCTTTTGAATGATTCTTTTGCCATTGTTTATTTTTTAATAATTGTTTTGAAAATTGGTTTTCATTTAACGTCTGTAACCATTGACTTTATTATTTTGTACCAAACTAAGTACTACTATTAAACATCGTTGCATCGCACTCTTGTACTGAAAATCATTGGGCGGCATTAATTACGTTTTGCACAAAAAATAGTGCTTCATTAAACATAGAGCCATCAGTGAGAATCGAACTCACGACCCCTTCCCTACCAAGGAAGTGCTCTACCCCTGAGCTACGACGGCTTATAATTTTGAGCCATCAGTAAGAATCAAACTTTAACGACCCTCCCGATTGCTATCGGGATGCTCTACCCCTGAGCTACGACGGCTTGTTATAGAGTTCGTGAATGAAATCACTCTCATTTTTTGGTTTAATAAAGAACTTTGCACGCTGAACTCACGAACCTCCCTATGATTATTGGGATGCTCTACCTTTGAGCATGCTATGGCTTAACCAATCTGCCGTAGCAGGAAAATAAATGAGCGGAAGACGAGGCTCGAACTCGCCACCTATAGCTTGGAAGGCTATCGCTCTACCAAATGAGCTACTTCCGCTTGTTAATGTGCTAATTAGCTAATATGATAATTAGTTAATGACTTACACTCCAAATTTTAAAAGACCTTCACATTATCACATTAGCAAATTGGCGATTTAATTTGTGGGCAGAGTAGGGTTCGAACCTACGTACTCGTACGAGAACAGATTTACAGTCTGCCGCCTTTAACCACTCGGCCATCTGCCCAAAAAACACCATTCGAAATATTTTATAAAATTTATTTCAAAATACCAGAGCCGAAGAAGGGAGTCGAACCCCCGACCTGCTGATTACAAATCAGCTGCTCTACCAACTGAGCTACTTCGGCTTATTTTTAAAAGAACTTCTATTCAAAAAGAATTACTAGCCGGAGGCACTATTATTTTTGGGATGGCAAAGGTAGGTATATTTGATTAATTCTAAAATTTTGAAAAAGATTTTTTTTTACTTCAAAAATAAAAATGTGAATAAGCCATAAACCCAATAAAAAAGCCCCCGGTTTACGGGGGCTTTTTTTTATGCGGCAAGCATTTCTTTTTTTCGTTTTATTTGAATTATTACAGAATCCAGGGCATCGTCAAAACTTTCTTCGAATGATTTGGAAGAATGCTTTACAAAAATATCGCATTTGGGAATGTGGACCTTGATTTCAGCCACTTTGTCTTTAATAGTGTGTACTACATTATCCAGTTTTAAATACACATCCACTTTCGTAATCTTATCATGAAACTGATAGAGTTTCGAAAGCTTTTTTTCTACATAGGATACCAACTTTGAATCTGCGTCAAAATGCACAGTTTGAATGTTTACGTTCATAGCAATCTAATTTTTAATTAGTGAACAATTGTGTGAAAAAATAGGTAAACTTAAATGGCCATAGGCAAAATCGTTTATGATTTATTAGAGGTTAAATTCAAGTTACAAGTTAGTTATTACAACTGTAAGTTACAAAAAAAGAAATGGATTCCCAGTAAACTAAAAATTTGGAAATCTATTGTTACAACAGTTGATTTAAGCCTTTGGATGCGTCCTTTTATAGATGTCTTTTAGTTTCTCAATGGTATTGTGCGTGTATATCTGCGTGGCGGCAAGGCTGCTATGCCCCAGTAATTCTTTTACGGCATTCAGGTCCGCTCCATTATTCATTAAATGGGTGGCAAAAGTGTGCCGGAGTACATGCGGACTTTTTTTATCAATCGTAGTTACTGCGGATAAATACTGTCTTACAACGTTATAGACGTATTTTGGATACAATCGCTTACCTTTTAAATTCACCAATAATAGTTCTCTGTCAAATTGGTCAAACTTTATCCTTTTGGTATCCATGTAAACTTGTATCAGTTCCATTAATTCCTTGCTTACAGGCAATATCCTTTCCTTATTTCCTTTCCCTAAAACTTTTATATTGCTGTTACCTTTATCAATGTGCGATTCTTTCAGGTTTACCAATTCCGCCTGCCTCATACCCGTGTTATAAAACAAATGTAATAACAACCGGTTAGTTTTGCCATCCCAGGTATCCGGGAACTCAACATAATTAAATAAAGTGTTGATATCTTTCTCGGCTACAAATTGTGGTAACCGCTTTTTAACCTTCGGAGAAATGATGGTTGCCATCGGGCTTGTTAGCAATGTACCCTGTTTTAACTGGTATTTAAAAAAGGATTTCAGCGTTGATATTTTACGGTTGAGGGATTTTGACTCCATTCCAGACTCCTTTAGGCCTGCCAGCCAACTCCTGATGAATGAAGCATTGATATCAGGAAGATCCGTATTCCCAAACTGCAATTCGATATAATCAAAGAACCCTGAAAGATCGTTTTGATAAGCTATGATGGTATGTTGGGAATACCTTTTTTGAAAAGTAAGGTAACTTAAAAAGGGTTGTATGAGTGATTGATTACTTAGGGGCATAAAAAAACTGATAACCAAAGTTACATAGTAACCGGTTATCAGTTTTAAAATATTAAGATAGTAATAAAAACGGACTACACGTCTATTTTACCACTTGCTATGTTCTGCTTGTAAACTGCTTTTAACACTTGGGTACGGCGTCTGATGGACGGCTTAATAAAAGCCTGTCTTTCCCTTAATTGTAGTAACACACGGCTTTTTTCGAATTTCTTCTTATACTTTTTTAAAGCCTTATCTATGTTTTCGCAATCTTTTGAATCTATTATTAACATTTGATATACCTCCTTTGGTAGTTTTTTTTAGAAGCGCAAAGATAGTAGAAATATTTAAAATTCAAAATTCAAGTAATAAAAAAAGTAAATTTGCAACATGTTTACAGGTATTATTGAAGAAAAAGGTATAATAACTGAAATTATTTCTTCCGGAACAAATAAAACATTTTGGATTGCATCGCCCATTTCCAATGAATTCACCATTGATCAAAGCGTTGCCCACAACGGGGTTTGTCTTACAGTAGAAGAAATCAGCAATGGCCAACACAGGATAACCGCCATTGAGGAGACCCTAAAAAAGACCAATTTAAACAGTTGGGAAAAAAATACAGTAGTCAATATTGAAAGGTGCCTTCAAATGAATGGCAGGTTAGACGGGCACATCGTACAGGGGCATGTAGATGCTGTGGCTGCCTGTATTGATGTGGTGGAAAAAAATGGAAGCTGGGAATATGCATTTCATTTTGATACAAAGTTTGCTACGCTGGTCATTGAGAAAGGTTCCATCACTATCAATGGTATCAGTCTTACCTTATTTAATGTATCGGACAATTCGTTCCAGGTAGCTATTATCCCTTATACCTATGAGCATACCAACATGCAGTACCTGAAAAAAAGCGATGAAGTGAATATCGAATTTGATATGATTGGGAAATATGTAAACCGCATTATGCAATTGAGGTAAATAAAAAGTATCCTTTACGGACTGCAACCTTCATTATGAAAATTTATTTCTACTTTTAAATTTCCCGATCAACTTCAAAACAAAAAAGTGAAATTACTAAGTATCATTATTCCTGTTTACAATGAAGCAGACAATATTCATCTGTTGTATGATGAACTATTACCTTATTGTGCGAATGAGTATGAAGTAATTTTTGTGGATGATGGCAGTACAGATAATACATTGGCCGTAATAGAAAACATTGTGAATAAAAACAACCACTATAAATGTATTTCATTAAGTAGAAATTTTGGGCACCAGAATGCTTTAATGGCAGGTATGGAACATGCTGCCGGCGATAATATTATCATTATGGATGGAGACCTGCAACACCCACCCTCACTGATTCCTGCAATGTTGGATAAATTAAATAATGGATTTGATTTAGTATTAACCCAGAGAACTAAAACGGAGAATATAGGCGCTTTAAAAAAAATGATGGCTACTGTTTTTTATTCTTTCATCAATGCCATATCCGATACAAAAATAGAAGCCAATGTTGCTGATTTTAAAGCATTCAACCGCAAAGTTTTAAACAGCATTTTACAATTTAAAGAAAGAGAACTTTTTTTAAGGGGTATTTTTAGCTGGATTGGTTATAAAACAACTACCATTGAATTTGATGCACCTGCAAGAAAGTTTGGTAAAACCAAATATTCATTTGGAAAAATGCTTAAGCTGGCATTAAAAGGCACCACCTCCTTCAGCTTTAAGCCACTTCGTATAGCCTTGCTGGCTGGCAGCTTTATTTCACTGGCCGCATTTGCTTTTGGCATTTTTGCTTTGATAGCCTATTTTAAAGGAAACACCGTACCAGGGTGGGCATCACTAATAATAGCGGTTATGTTTTTGGGCGGCACACAGTTATTAGCCATTGGGCTATTGGGAGAATACATTGCCAGTTTATTTACAGAAACAAAACACAGGCCTCTTTACCTGATAGATAGAAAAATAAACCTGGAATAATTATTTGATTGCCCGGATAAAATATTGTCCACCTAAAGGCAGCCATTGCAAATACTTTTCTAAAAATATAAATTTGGAAAACATTCCTTTACGGGGAAAAAAAATGATGAACTGCTTTTCGATAATATTGAAACTATTTTGCTGAAGCAACTTCACAGAATAATCACTTTTAAGCAACCTGGCATCTTTGTCAAACAAACAGGTATTTACCAAATACCTTGTAAAAGGGTTCAATGGATTGTGTTCAAATAAATACAACCTTCCCCCCTTTTTTAACACCCTTGTAATTTCCTTTACAATGGCCTGGTGCAATTTGTAATTAACATGATGTAATACCCCGGCCATAAAAACAACATCAGCGCTTTCGTCCTGCAAAGGAATTTCAGTACCATTATACACAGAGAAATTGGCATTCGGCAATTTTCTTTCCTGAGCCGCCTGGATACTTTTTTCAGAAACATCCATTCCATTTACCTGCCAATTAGGAAAATATTGTTGCATAAATAATTCAGTCGCCCCGTCACCACAGCCAATATCCAACACTTTGAGTTTTGTATTTTTTTCAAATGGCTGTAACAACCGCACCTTCATCTCAGCAAAATAAAAACTATCCGCTCCAGCTAATTTTATATTCTTCGTATGGATCGAACGGTAGTCATTTGCAAATGCATCAAAATCATCAAAAGTTCTTTGGCTCATTTTTTTAGGAATGGTGTATTTTTATTCCATGCAAGTTTACGCAAATTCAAACAGGGTATCGCTAAAAACCATCTTCTTTTTTATAGCTGTTTTATTTATCGCGTTTTTGCCCATTTCTACTTTTTTGTTTTCTTTAAAAAATGATGCTTTCAATGGCTACTTTCCCCCCAAGTTTTTTATGAGTGAAAGTATTCATGCAGGCCATCTTCCTTTGTGGAACCCATATATCAATTTTGGCATACCACAATATGGTGATATGAGTGGCGGGTACTGGAGCCCCATCACCTGGCTCATTGCATCTACATTTGGTTACAATGCTTATACATTAACGCTGGAAGTGTTATTCTATATTTTGCTGGGCGGCATTGGAATGTACAAGCTTACCAGCTTTTGGAAGCTTGATAACAGGGTACGCATTATTGCAGGAATTGCGTTTATGTGTAGTGGTTATAATATCGGCCACCTGCAACATTTTAACTGGCTGAGTGGCGCCGCGTTTTTACCCTGGTGCTTTTGGAGTTACTTATTACTGCTGAAAAGTTTTTCATTAAAGTATGCCATACAAACCGTTTTGCTCTTTTACATGCTGGTTGTATCGGCACATCCGGGCATTACCATCAGTGCATTTTATTTTTTTTCAGGCGTATTGGTATTTTACTTTTTTAAAAATGATTACAAGATATCTGTAACGGATAGAATTAAAGAATTGAGCCTTTCCCATGGTATTTGCCTGCTGCTTTTTCTATTACTTTCCGCTGGAATGATAACCGGCTATTTAGATATACTCCCCTTTTTTGAAAGAGGGGAAAAAATCAGTTTGTCAGATTCGCTGTCTAACCCAACCAATCTACAAAGCTGGATCAGCGCCTTGCTCCCTTTTGCAACAGTAAAAAATGATACTTTTTACAATACGGATCCAACCATGCGAAACAGCTATTTCAGCCTCACGTTATTACTGTTTTTCATATTGGCTTGTTTCAATAAAAAAAATTACTGGCAAACATTTTTACTGATAGCAGGATTGTCGTTTGCTTTATTATCAGCCGGAGGTATTTTTAAAACCCTTGCTTATAAATTTATTCCTTTCATTGGACATGTCAGGTTAAATGGAGAGTTTAGAATATTGAGCCTGCTGTGCTTCATAATCCTTTCAGCCATTGAATTGGATAATTTTATTCAACGGAAAAATAAGTTTCAGGGGAAAATCACATGGATCTATTACTTCGTTGAAATAATTGTTATAACCTCAATCATTATTGGTTTATACAAAGCAACCGCTGTTGAAGATAGCTTCCTGTATGACATCAATACAATTATATCACAAAATAGTATTGCTTTAAAATTGAAAGCCCTGACAGATGCCATAACTTTTTATGATACCATTTGGATACAGGGTATTATTCAGTTATTTATATTGTGGGGTATAAAGTGGTGCATTAAATTTAGCAGGTGGGATCTGCTGAAAAAGATAGTGGTAGCAGATATGATCATTGCCTGCCTTTTAAATATCCCATTTACCGGAGCAGGCAAGGCTTCTGTTGCAGAGGTACAGCGTGTATTAAATAAATCGCCCAAAGGAATTCCCATCCCGATATTGCAACCAATTAAAAACATTGACAGCATAACCACGGAAGAGAAGGGGCTGGTAGGCGACTGGAGTATGTACAATAAACAGATCGGCGTAAAAGATGAAGTTCCCTACCCTATTATTTTAAAAAATATGAGCGCCTATTTTGAAAACAGCAAGCGCTATCCGGATAATAATTTTTTAAATAAGCCTTTTATTTTTTTCGAAGGCGCTAAAGATAAAAACAATATAATCATACAATCATTTTCTCCCAATAAAATAACATTGGCAGTTACTGCTGAAAGTTCAACCCAAATAGTGCTGCAACAAAATTTTTACCCTCACTGGTTTTATCAAAATAGCGCTAACAAATCAGCAGTTGACAAGGCAGGAATAAGTTTCATGAGCGCTCCTGTAAGTAAAGGGCAAAACAAAATCATATTTAGTTTTGAACCCACGGCAGTAAAATGGGCTATGTTGTTAAGCGCTATCTTGTTTGTTATTTATTGTTTGTTGTTATTTATCCCTATATCTAAACCGCCTTCCCTTTCATCGCGGCAGAAACAACCTGATCCATGATCCGCTCTGCATAAGGCCTTGATATTTCATTCAACCCCTCAACCTTGGTATGTATCAGATCCTTATCTTCCATGGTAAGCGATAACTGTAACGCCTGTATGGCTGCGGCAGTTTGCATCATTTCTTCTTTGGATAAACGGGCCGCATTTTTTTGGATGAATTTTTCGGTAGTGCCCAACAACTGCTCTCCCTCCGTTCTGGCTTCTACCAGTGCCCTGGTGGCAATATCTTCCTTTGCATGAGTGATTGAATCCAGCAACATTTCCTCCAATGCTTCGTCCGTTAAATCCAATTGAGATTTTACTTCAATACTTTGCGCTACGCCGCTGCGTAATTCCTTTGCATTCACCACAAGTATGCCATCCGCATTCAGCATAAAACTTACTTCCACTTTAGGCAAACCTGCCGGCATACCGGGTATGCCGGTTAAATTAAATTCGGCCAGCTTACGGTTATCGCTTACCATATCCCTTTCACCCTGGTAAACCGATATTTTCATTCCTCCCTGGCCATCTTTATGCGTAGTATATTGCCGTGCAACGGAAGCAGGAATTTTGGAGTTGCGTGGAATCAAAACATCCATCAGGCCACCCATGGTTTCTATTCCTAATGACAGTGGAGTGATATCCAACAGTAAAAATTCCTTATTATTACCTGCCAGAATATCCGCCTGTATAGCGGCACCCAAGGCCACCACTTCATCGGGGTTGACTGTGTCGTTAACCGGCTTTCCAAAAAACCGGCTGATGCTTTCCTTCACCAATGGTACCCTTGTTGCCCCACCTACCATTACAACTACATCAATATCATTAGTTTTCAATGTTGCGTCCTTTAAAGCCGCTTTACAAGCCGCAATCGTTTTATCAACCAATGGTTGAACCAGCTCATTGAATGCAGCCCTGGTAATTGACAACTTATTTCCGTTGAGATCATCCTCAAAACTATCATTACCGGATAAATGAATTTTAGCTACTTCCGCTTTAAGGCGGATGGCCTGTGCAAATTCTTTATTCGATCTTAGAACATCTTCGGCTATGCCTGACTGTTGCAACCAATATCTTACAATCGTGTTATCCATATCATCGCCGCCCAAATAGGTATCGCCGTTGGTAGATAATACTTCAAAAATCCCGTTGCTGATCTTTAAAATGGAGATATCAAATGTACCTCCGCCCAGGTCATATACCGCTATTGTTTTTTCTTCGGTTTTATTGAGGCCTAAGCCATAGGCCAGGCTTGCGGCAGTGGGTTCATTTACGATACGTAATACATCCAAACCCGCCAGTTTGCCTGCATCACGGGTTGCCTGCCGCTGTGCATCATTAAAATAAGCTGGAACGGTAATTACCGCTTTGTTTACCGGTGTTTTTAAAATATGCTCCGCCCTTTGTTTTAATTCTTTTAATATGAAGGAAGACAGATCTACGGGTGAATAAAATTTGTTACCTACCTGCACTTTTACCAGCCCTTCCTTATTATCGTCTATCACCTTATAGGAAAAAAAAGAGGAATTGTCTTTTATATCGTTAAAGGATTTTCCCATCAGCCGCTTGGCGGAAAAAATAGTATTCTGTGGTTCTGTTATTAATTTTTCCTTTGCTTCTTCACCTACGGTTATATTGCCATTTTCATCAAAATAAATGACGGAAGGAACCAGCGAACTGCTGTCATGTTCTTTTAACGCAACAGGTTGTTTCGTATCCGGATGTATGAAAGATACCAGGCTATTGGTGGTACCCAGATCAATACCCACAATGATCTCTTCTTTTTGTAAACTGCCGGTTGCTATGTTGATACCAATTTTTGCCATG